>NZ_CAIWNH010000542.1 GCF_903913935.1 uncultured Mucilaginibacter sp. | reverse complement strand
GTATATCAAAAAATAGAAAATTATAGATATTTAAGCGGCTTACTGATTGGTGCGGAGTTGAAGGACTTAGTCGGCAATGAAATCGAAATAATTAATCTTGTTTGCGGACAAGAATTAGGAAGATATTATCAATTGGCACTGTTGGAATTATTCCCCTCAAAAACGATAAAAATCCTTTCAGCTCAGCAGGCTGATGAAGCTACCGTGATGGGCCATTTAAAAATTGCCAAACAATTAAAAATATTTGCATGAACAAAACATTTTCATTTGACCTGTTTGACCAGATGCCGGTAGTCGGCATTATGAGAAATATCCCGGATGAGCATATTGAAGATATAGCCGGTGTATATTGCCGCTCGGGTTTAACCAATCTTGAAATTACCATGAACTCGCCGAATGCCGAACAAAATATTTCATTATTGGCGGATTTATACGGGGATAAGTTGAATATCGGCGCAGGTACTGTTTGCAGCATGACTGATCTCGAAAAAGCGTTGAATGCCAAAGCGCAATTTATTGTCACGCCCATCATTAATGAGGAAGTGATCAAAACCTGTGTTACTGAAAAAATACCAATTTTCCCCGGGGCTTATACGCCATCCGAAATTTATAAAGCATGGTCACTGGGGGCATCCATGATCAAGCTTTTCCCGGCCGGAGATTTAAAACCCGGTTACATTAAAGAGATATTGGCACCTTTGAGTTTTGTGAGCCTGATGCCCACGGGTGGAGTCAATTTAGAGAATTTTACCAATTACTTTCAGCAGGGAGCAAAAGGGGTAGGGGTGGGAAGCCAGCTTTTTCCAAAAGATGTCATCCGAAGCCAGGATTGGAAGGCATTAGGCCAAGTTTATGTCTCCTTTGTTAATACATACAGAGATTTTATTGCTGACAAAAAATAGCCAAACTGGCCTTAAGACCAACTACTCAAATCTTCGGGCTTACGAATTTGCCATTTGTAATATGGCTTTTACCCGGCCGGCATCTGTCTGGTCATAAACAAATTCATCGCCATAATTATCACCCATTACAATATGGTCGTTTTTATAGTTCATTTTGCTTTGAACGCGAATTCTTGCTGATGAATGTATTTCTTTGGCTCCGGTAAACTCCACCAGGTCAGCGGCATTTTTTTCGCTCACACCACTGCCCGGCATTATGGTTATCCTGCCATCTGCTTTTTTTATCAGGTGGGCTAATATTTTTGCACCCTCCATCGCCGTGCTTTTGCCGCCCGAGGTCAAAATTCGCTCGCAACCTAATGCAATGATATCTTCAAGGGCCTGGTCCATATCTGTACACATATCGAATGCACGATGAAAGGTTACACCGAGACCTTTGTTTTTTGCCACCCGGATCAACTTTTGGCAGCGCTCTTTATCAATGGTGCCATCTGCATTTAATATCCCGATCACAATACCGTCGCAACCTGCTGCTATGCAATAATTTACATCGGCGGTAATTATATCATATTCAACATCGGAATATAAAAAATCACCCCCACGCGGCCTTATTAAAACATATAGTTTGATTTGGAGGAGTTTCCTTGCAATTTGGATTTCGCCATAAGAAGGGGTTGTTCCGCCTTCGTACAGGTTTTCGCATAGCTCTACCCTATAAGCTCCTCCATCCTGGGCAGCCAGGGCTGAGCCAACGGAATTGGCACAAACTTCGAGTATGACGGGACTTTTCATAGTTGACGGTAATTGTTAGTTAGACTGGCAAAATTATGACATAGAACCCCGATGTTTATACGAAGGCTTTTTAAAATGGTTGCTAATTTATTTTTGCCTGACGCTTTAATGCTACAAATCAATAAAAACTTTTACCCGGTACCAGGAGGTCTTGTTTTTCAGCATTGCAAACCGCGAATGAAAAGCCCTGCTGGATAGCATAAGCACCATATTCGCCCTTTTTGTTTATCGCCAGGAAACCTACCTGGATGTCTTTAGCAGTTTCCGGTTTCTTTTTGATAATGCGTTTAACGGCTTCCTTGCAGGCATCCTCAGGAGAATATCCCTGCCGCATCAATTCAACCACCAGGAAACTGCCAACATTACGAATCACCTCTTCGCCAACACCGGTTGATGTAGCGCCGCCCACTTCGTTATCTACATATAAGCCAGCGCCTATAATAGGGCTGTCCCCAACCCGGCCATGGAGCTTAAAAGCCATGCCACTGGTGGTACATGCACCTGATATATTTCCTTTTGCATCAATTGCCAGCATCCCGATGGTATCATGGTTATATTTGTTGCCCGGCGCATGCTGTTTATTTTCAATATTCATAACAGGAGAATATTTGGCTGTTTTTAGCCATTCCTTCCACGCTTTTTCTGATTCCGGCGTTAGCAGTTTTTCTCTTTTGAATCCTTGTTCAACGGCAAATTGAGTCGCGCCATCGCCAACAAGCATTACGTGCGGTGTTTTTTCCATCACTAATCGGGCTACCGATATGGGGTGAGCGATATCTTCAATTGCAGCTACCGAACCACAGTTGCCAAATTCGTCCATAATACAGGCATCAAGGGTTACATGTCCGTCGCGGTCAGGGTAACCGGCACGACCAACGGTGTGGTTATTCATGTCGGCTTCAGGTATTCTTACACCCGCCTCAACGGCATCTAATGCACGGCCGCCTTTTTCAAGTGTTTTCCAGGCTTCTTTGTTGGCCACGATACCAAAATCCCAGGTGGAAATAACGATTGGAAAACCCGCTGGTGGGTTAAAAACGGTTGATTTTGCAATAGATGAAGTAGAGAGTGCCGCAAGTGATGCGCCTGCAGCCGATACTTTTAGAAACTTACGGCGATTATACATAGCCGCTAATATAGAGATTAGCTTTAAAAAATTAGTTTTTTGTATCTTTATTGATACAAAAATCGTGAAAACAAGGAAGTTGAATTGATTTATTTCTACTCAAAATCCTGCTGGCAATTATTACAATGCCAGTTTTTCGCGGTGTGGAAGGGATTAACAAGATTCGCCAATGAATCGAGCAGGTCGGGCCACTGGTCATTTTCTTTAGATGCTGAAATATTGCTCACATTTGTGGACGCGCAATAAGGGCAAAGTACATAGGTGTTTTCACCATCAATCTCAATATGGTCCTGTTCATGCAAATCGCCTTCGGTTGCCAGTATTTCATAGCATTTTTCTATGTCACGCTCAAATACTTTTAGTTTTACGCCACCTACAGCCTGGTTATAAAGCGGGTTGGCGCCAATAGTATTTTCGTCGGCAATAAAGCAGGGAACTCCGTTTGCCTCAAGCCTGGTACGCACAATATGCGCCAGCATGGGGTCGTAATAAGACTGAAAAGTTACTATTTTATCGTCCATATTCAGATACAACAAATTACGGCATTATAATGTTTAAGTTAAGGCTTTTTATGTAATTTGATTATTATAAACAGCATTATTTCAATCCGGATTGATCAATATAATTTAGTGGTGTACTCCTTTTTACGTAATTTGGTGGTCATGAATCGCATTGACAGGGTCTCGGCTATTTTAATTCAACTACAATCGCGCAGGGTAGTTAAGGCTATGGATATTGCCGAGCGTTTCGGCATCAGCCTGCGCACCGTGTACCGTGATGTAAGGACACTCGAAGAAGCCGGCATCCCAATTATCGGCGAAGCAGGCGTAGGCTATTCCATAATGGATGGCTACCGTTTGCCACCGGTAATGTTTACCCGCGAAGAAGCCACCGCTTTTTTAACAGCTGAAAAGTTTGTTGAAAAGATGACTGATGCGTCAACCGCGGAGCATCACAAATCGGCCATGTATAAGATCAGGGCGATTTTAAAAACCTCCGAAAAAAACCTTTTGGAGGATATTGATAACAAGATAGCTGTTTTAAAAAGCCATCACCAGGCGCGGATCGATAATAAAGATCATATCCAAACGCTTTTAAATAGCATAGCACAAAAGAAGGTCATCAACATTGATTATTTCGCCAATCACAGCCAGGAGCATACGACAAGAGATATTGAGCCTATTGGCATTTTTTATAAAGACAGTTACTGGCACCTGATCGCTTACTGCAGAATGCGCAATGATTACCGCGATTTCAGAATAGACAGGATCAACCAGGTTAAGGTCACCGAAAAATATTTTGACAGCAAGCATCCTACGTTAAAAGACTATATCGCTCAAACCGCAAAGGAGCAGGAACTCGACCTGGTGATCATCCGCGTTGAAAGATCAGTATATGCACATCTTGAATACCAGAAATACTATAGCGGCTTTGTCTCAGAGAAAAAAATAGGGGATCAAATTGAAATGACCTTCCTTACAATGTCTTTAGAAGGCTTTGCCCGCTGGTTTATGATGTTTGGCGACCAGGCAGAGGTTATTAGCCCGGATAGTTTAAAGGAACGCGTAAGCCTTATTGCCGCTTCGATAGGCCAAAAAAATCTTCAGCTCACAAATCCCTACTGACATAGGGTTGTCATTCGCCGGTGTTTTATTTGTATGAAAAAATAAAACTATGGCAATTCAAATCATCTTTTGGGTATTGATAGCAGCTTATGTCATACCGGGCTTCATCTTTGGATTTAAGAAACTAACCGGCAACAAACAAAGTGTTGCACATTTTAAAAAATGGGGTTACCCGCTTTGGTTTATGCACTTACTCGGCTTAACCGAAATTACATGCAGCATCCTGATGCTTTTTAACGCCACTCGAATATATGGTATCGCCATATTCCCTTTAATACTTGCAGGCGCACTTTACACGCATGTAAAAAACAAAGAATCCGCCAAGGTAAAGAAGCCGATTTTTGTCGGCTTGCTGCTATTGGTGATATTTTTGTTCACCTTTTTTATTTAATTGCAATGAAGTACTGGATAGTAGTAGTCTCAAAAGATCATATTACAAGGGGAACTGCCGGTGGCTTTATCCAGGCTAACCACGGCAAACAAGGGCCTTTAAAGCGGATGGCAGTTAATGATTGGGTGATCTGCTATTCCCCGAAAGTAGCATATGGCGGTAATGAGTTGTGCCAGGCATTTACAGCAATCGGGCAGGTTGCGGATGATGAAATTTACCAGCATAAAATGGCTGACGATTTTATCCCTTACAGAAGGAACATAAAGTATTTCCCTTGTAAAGAAACATCAATCCTGCCAATTATAGGAGAACTGAGCTTCATCCCCAATAAAAAATCGTGGGGATACCCTTTTCGGGTTGGTTTTTTTGAAATAGGAGAGGCTGATTTTAAACTTATTTATTCTTCAACGGTTGATTGGGTTGAATAAAACGTCATTCAGTCATTGGGTCAATGGCCGGTGAAAAATAACTTTATAACCTTTCAACATTACAACATTTTAACATTACAACGTTACAACAACGAAACCATGGAAACACTCACATTAAAAACAACCATCACGTTTAACGAACCCATCGAAAAGGTTTGGAAAGGGTTAACCGATCCTGAAATTGTAAAACAATATTTTTTTGGAACGGATTTGAAATCGGATTTTAAAAAAGGAAGCCGGATAACTTTTAGCGGCGAGTGGGAAGGGAAAACATATGTTGACGGTGGAGAGATCATGGAAATCGATGCCCCTAAATTATTAAAGTATACCTATTGGAGCAGCATGTCGGGTACCGAAGATAAGCCCGAAAACTACAATAATATTACCTACGAACTGCATGAGCGGGATGGAACAACAGCCCTGGTAATTACGCAGGACGGTGTCAAAAATCAGCAGGCGCTCGAACATTCTGAACAAAACTGGAAAACTGTTTTTGGTGGACTGATAGAGATTTTAAAAAGGACCTAACATAACGCTATATTTATAGCATGTATTTTGTATCAGTAACCCGTTTGCGCATCAGGTCGGTATTTTTTTTACCACAGTTTTTGCTGGCTAATGAAGCCTCCATAAAATCCATTAAAAAAATTCCCGGTTTTATTGCCGGAAAGGAATTGATAGATAAAGGGTTCACTTTTTGGACGGTTACTATTTGGGAGTCCGCTGAGGCCATGAAATATTTCAGGAATAATGATCCGCATAAAACCGCCATGCGTAATTTGCCAAATTGGTGTAATGAGGCCGCTTATGTTCATTGGACACAAGAGGATGATGTAATACCGACCTGGCCCGTTTTGCATCAAAAATTAATAGAGATTGGCAAACTAACCAAAGTGAAATTTCCGTCTGGAAAGCAGCTGACGATGGATTATGCAATACCCGCCTGGACAAAATCTGAACGTCCAATTAAAAAAAATAGCACGAATACTCGTGTAAATTAAACGACATGAAAACAGAAATTACCGAAATATCGCAATTTTATCTGGTGGGAATAACAGTACGTACAACCAATCAAAACGGGCAATCACAAAACGATATTGGTGGTTTGTGGGGGGGGATAATGCAGGGAAATTTGCTGGCAATAATTGAAAATAAGCTTTCGGATGACACCTATTGCGTTTACACCGATTATGAGTCAGACTATTTAGGCGACTACACCTGTTTAATCGGATGCAGGATAGCCTCGCTTGATCATATTCCGGATGGATTTGCGGGGATAACTATTGCAGCGGGCAAATACCAGGTATATGATCCGGAAGGTAAATTTCCCGAGAAAGTTCACGCTGGCTGGCAGGAAATTTGGGGGAGCAATATCAAAAGAGCCTATACCGCTGATTTTGATCTGTATAGCGCAAATGCCAAAAGCTTTGAAGAAACGGAAGTGAAAATTTACCTGGCGATAGTATAAACGCTATCTTTCAAAGGCCAGCCTTTTTCCGGTTTGCCCTTCAATCAAAGTTTCTTTATCCCAAACTACATTTCCCGAAACAATCGTGGTTATTATTTTTGATTGAAATGTTGTGCCTTCAAACGGACTCCATTTGCATTTATAAAGGATGTTATCCTTGTTGACTTTCCATGGAGCATTTAGGTCCACCAGCACCAGATCAGCCCAATAACCCTCGCGGATATAGCCGCGTTTTTCTATTTGAAAGCAGTCTGCCACATTATGTGCCATTTTTTCGGCAATCTGTTCAAGGCTGATTTTCCCCTGGTGATAAAGCTCCAGCATAGCAGGGAGTGCATGTTGTACGAGCGGGCCGCCAGAAGGCGCCTGCAGATAAGGTAATGATTTTTCCTCAATGGTATGCGGCGCATGATCCGTTGCGATCACATCTATCCTGCCATCTAAAACAGCCTTTAAAATGCCATCTCTGTCGCCGGCTGTTTTTACAGCAGGGTTCCATTTGATCAGGTTGCCTTTGGTTTCATAATCCTCATCGCTAAACCAAAGGTGGTGAATACAGGCTTCAGCAGTGATTTGTTTTTCCTTTAACGGGATAGTATTATCAAAAAGATGCGTTTCTTTTTCTGTTGAAATATGTAGAATATGAAGCCTGGTATTATGCTTTTTCGCCAATTCAACGGCCATCGATGACGACAGGTAACAGGCTTCTTCGCTTCGTATTTTAGGGTGCAACCTCACCGGTATATTTTCGCCAAGCAACTGTTTAAAATGAGCCAGGTTGCTTTGGATAGTAGCCTCATCTTCGCAGTGGGTTGCTATAAGCATTGGCGATTGCGAAAAAATATTTTCGAGTGTTTTAGGGTTGTCCACCAACATGTTTCCGGTTGAGGACCCCATAAAGACCTTTATGCCACAAACATTTTTGATGTCGGTTTGGAGCACCTCTTCAATATTATCGTTCGAGGCGCCCATAAAAAAGGAATAGTTAGCCAAAGCACTTTGTGCAGCAATTTGGTATTTAGCCTCCAGTAAAGTTTGCGTTAGGGTGTTCGGAACAGTATTGGGCATTTCCATAAAGGAAGTTATACCGCCGGCGACGGCCGCTCTCGATTCAGTATAGATGTTCGCCTTGTGTGTTAAACCGGGTTCGCGAAAATGCACCTGGTCATCAATACAACCCGGGAAAAGGAATAGCCCTTCCGCATCGATCTCATGGTCTGCATTTATATTGATTTGTTTATCAATTCGTTCTATAATGCCATCCCTCACCAGGATATCGGCGACGAACTGTTTGTTTTCATTAACTATAACGGCGGATTTAATTAGAACAGAGGACATAACGCAAAGGTAATGGGATGAGTCCGGATTATTGATGAATTTTCATCAATATTTTTTTTAAACTTTGAGGAATAAAACAACCAACCGCTGGTATCTTCCGTAAAAGGGAACTTCACTCATGTATTATATTTACTCAGGGCCAGGATGAGAACAAGCATTCGTCAAAAACTTTTTTTATTCTCATTGATAGTTCTGGCAGGCAATGGTGTAACCGGATATGCAGTTTATCAAAGTAACCAGAGGCTCTTTAAATCAGAGCAAATGGTTCGCCATACAGAACAGGTTATCAACCAGTCGGGCAATGTGCTCTCTATAGCCAAAGATATTGAAACAGCGACAGAAGGATTTGTGATTACGAATGACAGCACATTTCTCCAGTCTTTTTATATTGCAGAAAAAGCCGCATTCACCAGCATTAGCGAATTAAAACAACTTACCCTTGATAACCCCGGGCAACAACTCCGCATCGATTCACTTGATGGTTATATGCATAAATTGTTGGATTTTGCGACTAAAACAGTTAAGATAAGACAAGAACAAGGGCTGATGCCTGCTGTTACCTACACATCAAATAAACAGGGTAAATACTTTGGCGATCAGATCCGCAAGATTACATCCACTATTCAGCAAGCTGAAAATGTTTTGTTACGCATTCGTAAACAAACAAACGGGCGTTCGCAAATAGCTTTTAAACAGCTTTCAAGGGTCATATTTATTTCGATGGTGGCATTCACTATTCTGCTGTTGATTTTGATAGACAGATATTTACTGCAGAATAAAGAAAAAGAAAAACGAACAATTGAGTTAGCGTTGGCTAACGAGGAACGTACGAAAATGGTGGGCGACCTGATGTTGCGGAATATAGACCTGGAGCAATTTGCCTACATTATTTCGCATAACCTTAGGGCACCGGTTGCCAATATTATTGGAGCCGCGAGTGTTTTGAATGATAATAATTTAAGTTTGGCTGATAAGGAGACCATTATCGACGGTATTAAAGTATCTGTTACGCGTCTTGATGAAGTGGTAAAAGACCTTAATCATATTTTGCAGGTAAAAGGCGATATCAACGAGACCAAAGAAATTGTCCATTTTTCAACCCTTGTTGAAGAGATAAAGTCCAGTATTCAGAATTTAATTGATAAATATAACATTGAAATAACGTATGACTTTTCGGCTGTCGACGGTTTTTTAACGTTAAGGGGTTATTTATACAGTATTTTTTATAATCTTATCTCAAATAGTATTAAATACCGCCGAAAGGAGATTCACAGTATTATTGAAGTTAAAAGCAGCCTGGTAAACAATAAACTGGAATTGCTTTTTTCAGATAATGGAATGGGCATCAATCTGAAAAAAAACGGCGATCAGGTTTTTGGCCTGTATAAACGGTTCCATTCGACCGCAGAAGGGAAAGGATTGGGCTTATTTATGGTTAAAACGCAAGTAGATGCACTTGGTGGTAAAATTAGCGTGCATAGTTTGGAAAACGAAGGTACTGAATTTAGAATTGAATTTAACTTATAACATTAAATCCAAATACAAAGGCCTGGCTTAATTTAAGGATTAAAAATCCATGGATAGTTGTCAACTATCGCGCTGATCAGCATAGGGTCGCTATTCTTTTTTTTGAGGAATAGGATCATTTTTTTGAAATAACTGGTAACACTTACGTCAGGTAAATAAAAATACCTTCCGTCTTTGATGACTTTAAAAGTGCCGAACTCAAGCCTCCCGGGTTTATTGCTTAGGTGGAATTTGGCGTCGTGGATATAATCAGCGATGGTATTGAACGATTTTTCGTCGGTAACACAGGAAATTACCTGCAGTGTGTCATTGATTATTTCCACAGAATCCCTGGGGACTTCGCCCGTTCCATAGCTTATATTAAGTGTATGTACATTGAGGATCCGTTCACCAACGTGCAGGAATTTGATATAATGAGGGTCGGTTGTTTGCCCGTGGACACTTAAAGTTAGAAAGACAAAGGCTATTAATAGAAGTTGTTTAATCATATATATAGCGCCCTGACCGATGGGGCAAACAATAAGTGCTGGTCGTTATTGATAAAAAATTCACCGAAACTTTACAAAGAAAGTAATTATTTAATAATCGTGCCAAACTTTCCGGATTTGCAGAAAATCCTTGTATTTGTCTTTCTGACGTCCTAAAAACCTTTCACCTTTACGCTTTCGCCTCTCACCTAATCAGAAAAAACTATCTTTGCCCCATGGCTGTAACTTTTGAGGATTTTAAATTTAACCGGCAGATCTTGAACGCGATTGCCGATGCCGGTTATACCGAAGCAACGCCTATACAGCAAAAAGCTATCCCACCCATACTTAACGGGCAGGATGTAATGGGTATTGCACAAACAGGTACGGGAAAAACTGCTGCCTATGTTTTACCTATCCTGATGAAGCTGAAATATGCCCAGGGCGATCATGCGCGAGCGCTGATTATTGCCCCCACACGTGAGCTGGCAATGCAGATAGAGGAAAATATTAAGGCTTTTGCCGCCAATACCGATTTACGGGTGGTGGTATTATATGGCGGACTTGGCCCAAAAACCCAGATAGAACAGATAAATAAGGGTATGGATATCATTGTGGCCACTCCGGGGCGCTTTATGGATCTTTACCTGGCCGGACATATCGTTACAAAAACACTTCAGACTTTAGTGCTGGACGAAGCAGATAAAATGATGGACATGGGCTTTATGCCCCAGATCAACCGGATATTGGAAGTGGTGCCTGTAAAGCGGCAAAACCTGCTTTTTTCGGCGACCATGTCTGATAAGATTCACGAACTCTCCAATAATTTCCTCGAATTTCCAACGATTATTGAAGTAACGCCACAGGCAACGCCGGCGCAGACAGTGAACCAGCATTTGTACTTTGTGCCCAATGTTAAAACCAAGATCAACCTGCTTAAAAAACTGCTTGACCAGGAAGATGACATAAAAAAACTCATCATTTTTTGTAAAACCCGTACCGCCGCCGAAGATGTGTACAAGTTTTTACTGCGAAAGTTTGGTGAAAAGGAGGTTAAGGTACTGCATGCCAACAAGGGACAAAATACCCGGATCAATGCCATCAATGCATTTAAAAATGATGAAGTGAAAATCCTCGTGGCTACTGATGTGGCGTCCCGTGGGATTGATGTGAGTGACGTAAGCCACGTAATCAACTTTGACGTTCCGGTGGTGATTGAGGATTATGTACACCGGATCGGGCGTACCGGGCGGGCCTATCAATCAGGCGAGGCGATCACTTTTTGCAATCCGGCTGAACTGTATTATATCCGCAAGGTGGAAAAACTGATCAGGCAAACTATCCCGGTAACCGATATTCCTGCCGAGGTGTTTATTGAGGCTACACCCTACGAGGAAAAACAGGAACAGGACCGGGAGATAGATATGCAGAAACGACGTGATGACCCGGATTTTAAAGGGGCGTTTCATGAAAAGAAGACTTTGAACCAGCGCAAAAAGTTTGATGCTGCAAAATCAAAAACCTCACATAATCCTAAAGAAAAAAGAACAAAGTCGCCAAAATCATACAGAAAAAAACATTAAGGTAATATGAAGTTAAGGATCACCCCCCTCAATTTTGCAAGCGCATTCTTTTTATTCGCAGCGGGCTACAGCTGGATCTATGGGATTAAAGTTACAGGATCTAAATTGATCAATTTGGGTGGCGCTATTGGCTGGATATTTATTTTGTTTGCTTTTGTAGTGTCATTTATGGACATAATGTTCCGTAATTTCTTCCCTGAGAACAAAAAGTTATGGATTGTAGAGCTAAGCTTTATAACTTTGTCCGCTATTATATTTTTAATTGTTAAATAACGAAATGAAGAAAGCGGAGATAAAGCTTACTATTGAACTCGACGATAATAATGTGCCGGAAACCATTATGTGGGAATCTACTGATGCGCAAACTAAAGAGGCATTGCCGGTAAAATCAATGATGCTGGCCCTTTGGGACCAGAATTATAAAAATACCCTGCGGATAGACCTGTGGACGAAAGATATGCCGGTTGATGAAATGAAGCGTTTTTTTTACGAGACACTGCAAACAATGGGCGACAGCTTTTTACGTGCAACCGGCGAAACAAATATTGTGGAAGACCTGCGCGACTATTGCGCCCACTTTGCCGAAAAAATGGAAATAACTCAAAAATAACCATGCGCCTCAATAATTTACTTTCCTTTATCGGCTTTGTGGTATTGATAGCTGGCACCTATTGCCCTATTTTAAAACCGATAGTTGGCCATTGGGACGTATACGACGGCAACAAACCATATGGCATCGTGATTTTACTGGTTGCGATAGTGGGTATATTGGGCACAGTTTTAAGCCAACCTAAAATTATCCGCCTTTCGGCCTGGCTGTCACTTGGTTTGGTGATCCTGTTTTATATCCTGGCTATTTTGAAAGTGCGCATGTCCTTTGATTTTATACCCTTGCATTTTCTTGCAAAATACCTTACCTCAAAAATAAAATTTATATGGGGCTGGTATTTATTGTTCGGTGGCGCGGCGCTGGCTGTTTTAGGTGTAATGTTTGGAAACAGGAG
>NZ_CAIWNH010000541.1 GCF_903913935.1 uncultured Mucilaginibacter sp. | reverse complement strand
GGAAGATGGCGATCACAATGATCCACCGCGAAAAAGCGATGATATAGAACCAGAAATGGGCCTGGCTGTCGAGATGTGTTTTAAGGTAAATGATAATGGTTTCGCCGGCTATCATTACGGATATGGCGGTTAGCAGTGCGAAACTGATGACCAGGGTAAGGGCAATGGCGATGAAGCGTCGTGTCCACCATGGCCGTTTTTCAACTACTAACGATGACCGGTTAAAGGCGCGCATCAAATTGATAATGCCATTTGTGGCAAAGTATAATGCCGCCAAAAAGCCAAAGGACAGTAGCCTTACGTTATGGATATTTACGATATATTCAATTGTCGACTCAAAAGTCATATACGCATTGTAAGGCAAAACAGTAGAGAGCAAGCTAAGCAAATGTTGCTGGAAATGATTGATAGGGATGAATGGGATAAGCGTAAACAAAAAGATAGTGCCCGGGAAAAAAGCCAGCATAAAATTAAAAGCCAGTGATGAGGCGCGGTTCAACAGGGTGCGTTCCTGTATTTCTGCTGCAAAAAAGGCCATTACATCATACAACGGCAACGGGTCGAAACCAGGCAGGATGTAGATTTTTGCCCAATGGATAAACTTTCTGTAGAACCCAAAACGGAGTAAAAAACGATGCGTCCACTTCATTTAAGCCAAATCTAATCAAAAAAGGGCTTTAGTTTATCTAAAAATTGTTGCGAAGGGAGGCAGGGGCGGTTGTTTTTCATATTGATAAAAACCAGCAGTGTTTCACCGGTATTGATGAGCTCCTGCTTTTCATTAAAAAGCTCATAACGGAAATGAATGCGGATGCCGGGCATTTTATCCATGATAACATTTACCGTGATCTCCTCGTCGTATAGTGCGGGTTTCAGGTATTTGCAATGCAACTCAAGCACAGGCATCTTTATACCCGATTCTTCCATGCCACTGTAGGTGAGGCCCAGGCTGCGCAGCATTTCCACACGGCCAACTTCATAAAATTCAGCATAGTTGCCGTAATACATATAGCCCATCTGGTCGGTCTCGCCATAGCGCACCCTTATTTTGGTTGCATGCTCAAACATCAGTGTTTTATATTTCTTTCGTTAAGCGCCTGCTGGTACTTATGGGCATTGGCAAGGTGATCTGCCATGTTAGTGGCAAAATTATGATAGCCTCCGAAATCTTCTTTGGCGCACATATAAATGTAATCGTTCTTCTGGTAATCGAGCACTGCGTTAACGGCATTAACCGATGGCATCATGATAGGCCCCGGTGGCAAACCTGTGTGCAGGTAGGTGTTGTAAGGCGAATTGATCGACAGGTATCTAGTTAACACCCGGTGGATGGTAAAATCATTTTCGGCGAAGATCACCGTAGGGTCCGATTCCAGTTTCATGCCTTTGTTCAGGCGGTTAAGGTAAAGGCCGGCAATGGTTGGCATTTCATCATCGTGCAGTGCTTCTGCGTCAACCAAAGAGGCCAGGATAGAAACCTTTATTGGGTCGAGGTTTATAGCAGCGGCTTTTGCTTTACGTGCCGGTGTCCAGAATTTTTCGTAATTGGCATACATCCGCTTAAAAAACTTTTCGGGCGTCGTGTTCCAGTATAGCTGGTAGCTGTTTGGCAAAAATATGGTATACACGTTGTCGGGTGTAAAGCCGTATTGCTGTAAATAGGCTGCAGAATCAAGCAAATGAATGATCGAAGCAGAATCAGGCTCTATTTTTTTAGCTACAAAACCAGCAAATTGCTCCTTTTGTCTCAGATCATGAAATGACAGGGTAACCGGCTCCTGCGTGCCCGAAGCCAGCATGTTGATCAGCTTTCGGTTGCTCATCCCTTCGTGCAAATGGTAACGGCCCGGTTTTACCCTGTTTACGTAGTTCATGCTTTGTGCCGACGAGTAAAAGGTGGTACTGTCTTTTACAATACCTTCATCGTTAATGGTTTTAAATACATCGTTAAAACTGGCGCCGGTACGTATATACAAGTATTCCTGTTTGCCGGTAACATTGGGGCCAAAATATTTTAAATAATAATTCAGGCCTGTAAAGCCAAGCGCTACGATGAGTATGATCACCATAACAACCATAAATTTTTTGAACGTGCTGCCCTGCGGGCCTTTTTTCTGCGTCATACTAATAACTGATTTCTTTTATTTTAATTTTTGAAGGGCGATAAGCCCCCCTGTTAAGTTTCTTACGTTTTCAAAACCGGCTCCTTTTAATATACCCGACGCGGTTTCACTTCTTAAACCCACTTTACATATAACTATGATTTCATCCTTTTTGTTATAACCTGTGCTATCAGCATTTTTTGCTAAAACAGGTAAAGGGATGTTGTTACCACCAATATTATAAGTGTGAAATTCAATCACCCCGCGAACGTCAAGCAAATTTAAGCTTTCACCTGCATTCATCCGGTTTAAAAGTTCATTTGCATTAATTGGGCTGTGCATCTGATTTTTTACCTTGGGTAACTGTTAGGTTTACCGGGGTACCATTAGCCGTTTTGGAGACTGAATCAGTTTTCATGGGCGATTGCGCAACAATAACCAAATTAGCCGAATCAGTGATCGGTCCCTGGTAAATAATAGTGCCCAGGGTAAGACCACTGTGCCTGATAGCGAATTTCCCCTCATCAAGGGCAAGATTAACCAGCTCGGGGATATCTACCTGGCTGGCGCCTGCCCCGTTTCCTAAAACCAGGTCGATGCGGGAGCCCTGAGGTATTTTTGTATTTGGCAGCAGCGGCTGTCCGGCAAAACGCATTTCCAATACCCGGTCGCGGGCTATATCAGATTTGTAAGTAGTGTCGCCCACCTTCAGGCGATAATTAGCCAGGGTTGCAACAGCCTCACGGTAAGTGTACGGCGTCAGATCGGGCATAGATACGGGTGGAGCCAGGCGAGTAACTACTGTGAGGTAGATTGTCCTGTTCTCTTTAACATTCGTACCCGCATCGGGGTCCTGCTCAATTACAGCGCCCGGCGTTTTGTCAAGCACGTATACTGAATCAATTTTATAATCAAAACCCTGGTCTTTTAATAATTGCACCGCCCTTTCAACTTGAAGGCCTTTTAACTGTGGCACAGGCACACCTGTTCCATGCCGTGTATAAGCGCCAAGGCTGAAAAACATAATGAGCACCAATGCAAAAACAGACCCGATTATGAGCAGCAGGGTATTGCGAAACTGCTTTGTTTTTAAATAAATCCAGAATTTATTCATTTGGGATGATAGATCGCTTTGAATTAAATTTAAGGTCAAACATACCGGAAAAATTTCGGATTTCGGATTTTCGATTTCGGATTTATGAAATTTCTGATTTTAAATAAATTTGCAAATAGACTCCCTGATCCAGGAATTATATTATAAAATCGTTTGACATTTTAAAAAATCGGAGTCGTAGAAAATTTTGGAGTTGGCTACCCCAAAAAAAAATCAGAAATCGATCACTTGACATCCGAAATCAAAATTTATCTTTGATCAATCATGACAACTAAAAACATAGCCCTTATTGCCGGAGGTTTTACCGGTGAATATGAAGTTTCTATCAACAGTGCAAAAAATATTGCTGCCAACTTAAATCCGGATAAATATAGAGTTTACACTATTTTGATTAACCGCAACCGTTGGTACTTTGCAAATGACGGCGCAGGAGTAGATATCGATAAAAATGATTTTAGTTTATTGATGGATGGAAAGAAGGTGAATTTTGATTTTGCGTTTATTACTATCCATGGTACGCCCGGCGAAGATGGTAAATTACAGGGGTATTTTGACATGCTGGGGATCCCTTATAATACCTGCGACGCTACGACCTCGGCTATCACCATGAATAAGGCGTATACAAAAGCCATTGTTGAGAGTATCCACGGTTTACATACGGCCCGTTCCCTGCGGCTTTTTCAGCGTGATATGCATGATGTGGCCATAGTGGCTGCGTCTCTCCATTTTCCTTTATTTATCAAACCCAATAATGGGGGCAGTAGTGTCGGTATGAGCAAGGTTTATAATGTAGCCGGCTTGCCTGAAGCTTTGCAAAAAGCATTTCATGAAGATGACCAGATCCTGGTGGAAGAATTTATCAAAGGCCGCGAATTTAGCGTAGGCGTAGCCCGGTTAAATGGAAAGATTATAGTTTTACCGGTTACTGAGATCATTAGTTCAAAAGACTTTTTTGATTATGAGGCTAAATATTCACCGGGGGTTACCGAAGAGGTCACCCCGGCAAACCTTCCTGCTGAAAAAATCGATCAGATTGCCGGAATAGTTACCGAAGTTTATCTCAGGCTGAATTGTAAAGGAATGGCGCGGATAGACTTTATTTTATTGGAAGGCACTGAGGATTTTTATTTTATAGAAGTGAATACCACGCCTGGCCAATCGGCAGCCAGCCTGATCCCGCAGCAGGTTCGGGCTGCTGGGATGGACCTGATGGAATTTTATGGGGAACTGGTGGAAGGGGCCATTCGTCATTAGTCAATAGTTATTGGTATTTGTAATGGGGACGTTGAAGAATAGGTTTTTCTATTGATTCTGTTAAATTTTTAAACTCTTGGTGAAATTTGTTTTCCATCTGTTATATTTGATTTTTGACGTCAAATCAATTACAATCCTTTAGCCTAAATACGTAGGTGCCGGCGTTTTTATGAAAAAAATCACAAGTGGCTGTTTTTTACTGGTGCTGTTTTTATTTTGCTGCAAAAAGCCGTACAATCCTCCTGTTATTGCTTCGGCAAGCAGTTACCTGGTTGTTGAGGGGGTGATCAATTCGGGCAATGATTCTACCGTTATCAAACTAAGTAAAACAGTTAATTTAAATGCACAGGTTACTTTAAACCCCTTGCCTGGAGCCACCGTTACGGTGGAAAGTGACCAAAGCGCTTCATGGGGCTTAACTGGTGATAATAAAGGAAATTATGTTGCCCCGGGCCTAAATCTGCCGGTAACCGGTAAATACCGGCTGAGGATAAAAACGGCGGATGGAAAACAGTATTTATCGGATTTTATCATCGCGAAACCTACACCGCCTATTGATAGTATCGGGTACACGGTTAAAAATAAGGGTATTGAGCTTTATGTAAATTCGCATGACCCGGCCAACAATACCCATTATTATCGCTGGGATTATAATGAAACATGGCTGTTTCATTCAAAATATGAATCTCAGTTTATGG
>NZ_CAIWNH010000540.1 GCF_903913935.1 uncultured Mucilaginibacter sp. | reverse complement strand
TGTAAATTAAATCGTTGTTTGCTGCTACCGTAAATGAAAATAGCTTTAATAACAGGTATTACCGGCCAGGATGGTGCATATTTAGCAGAATTTTTGCTAAAAAAGGGTTATGAAGTGCATGGGATCAAGCGGAGATCGTCATTGCTCAACACAGAGAGGATCGACCATCTTTACCACGACCCGCACGAAGCGAATGTTAAATTTAAACTTCATTACGGCGATCTGACCGATTCAACCAACCTCATCAGGTTGGTGCAGGAAATTCAGCCCGATGAAATATACAACCTTGCTGCCCAAAGCCATGTAAAGGTAAGTTTTGATACGCCCGAATATACGGCAAATGCTGACGGTCTCGGCACACTGAGGATCCTTGAAGCGGTAAGACTGCTGGGCCTTGAGAATAAAACCCGAATTTACCAGGCATCCACATCTGAGTTGTACGGCCTTGTACAGGCGGTGCCTCAAAGCGAGACGACCCCATTTTATCCCCGTTCGCCATATGCAGTGGCTAAACTTTATGGGTACTGGATCATAGTAAACTATCGCGAGGCATATCATATGTTTGCCTGTAACGGCATTTTATTTAACCACGAAAGTCCCATTCGCGGAGAGACCTTTGTTACCCGCAAAATTACCCGTGCTGCCTCAAAAATAGCGATGGGGCTGCAGGATTGCCTTTACGTGGGTAATCTTTCTGCACAACGTGACTGGGGCCATGCAAAGGATTATATTGAGGCGATGTGGCTTATGCTGCAGCAGTATAAGGCCGAAGATTTTGTGATTGCCACAGGGGTTACCACGACCGTTAGGGAGTTTATAAAAATGGCCTTCGGCGAATTGGGGATTGAAATTGAATTTAGTGGAAAAGATGAAAACGAGCGAGGTGTGATCATTGACGTTGATGATCAAAAGATCGAAACATTAGGTTTAAATCGTGAGGCATTAAGGTTCGGACAGACTTTAGTGAAAGTTGATCCCAAATATTTCAGGCCTACCGAGGTTGACCTTTTGATAGGGGATGCCTCCAAAGCGCGTGAGAAATTGGGTTGGGTACCACGCTATAACCTGCAGGCTTTGGTGAGCGACATGATTCAATCTGATCTTCACCAGGTAAAAAAAGATGCCTATTTAAAAAAGGGTGGGTTTAAAACACTCAATTATTTTGAGTAAATTGTAAAACTATTCATTTTAGCATATGAGGAAAGTTTTTAGCAGCATTTTTATTTTGTTTTCAATAATTGGCGTGGCCAGGGCTCAATCTGTTTATCAGCCTTATTCATACCAGTTTTACCAAAAGTTAAATGAGGATGTTTATTCAACAAGCAGTCGCCAGCATAGCTCGCTAAGGCCTTTTTTTGCAGATGATTCTTTATTGAAACATCATTATGATTCGTTAATGAATTTAGGGAACGATGGTAAGCAGCACAGTTGGGGATACCAGAAGCTTTTTAACGAACATTTGATAGATGTAAAAAGCCCCGGTTCAACTTTTTATGCTGACCTGTTGCCTGATATTGGCATAGGCCGCGACTTTTCCGGGCAACTTAATACCAACAGCCTCTCCATCGGTGCGCAAATTGGTGGTACCATTGGCAATAAACTCAGTTATAACGTGAGGGGGTACCAGGGCAGCGCTGCCCTGCCTGAATATATGTCAACGTACATCAACCAGGTGGGTATTGTGCCCGGGCAGGCTTATGCACGTACCTACTCAACTTACGGATATGATTGGTCATATCTTACAGCTGTGGTCTCTTACACGCCGGTTAAATACTTAAATATTAGTGCAGGGCGCGATAAAACCTTTATAGGCGATGGTTACCGCTCCGAATTGTTATCTGATTTTGCTTCGCCATACCCGTTTTTTAAACTTACCGCAACTTTGGGTAATGTAAGGTATATGGCTATGTATACCTTGATGAATGATCCGGTTGCCGAGGCAAATTCTGGTAACAATATTAGCCGGAAAAAATTTGCAGTATTCCATTACCTTGATTGGAATGTATCAAACAGGTTTTCAGTAGGCTTTTTTGATGCTATTATTTCTTATACTGTTGACGATAACGGCAACAAACGCCCTTTCGATTTTACTTATGTAAACCCGGTTATATTTTTAAGGCCGCTTGAAGCATCAAACGGTTCGCCTGATAATGCTTTGATAGGCGTTACTGCTAAATATAAGATCACCGATAATATTACAGCCTACGGACAATTTGCGCTTGATGAGTTCCAGTCGAAAGATTTTTTCTCCAGCACTGGCAGTTCAAGGAATAAGTATGCGTGGCAGTTTGGCTTCAGAGGGTCACAGTTCCTTGGTGTAAAGGGCTTTAATTATCTTTTTGAATACAATACGGCCAAGCCATATACTTACTCTGAGCGCTCCTATATTGAAAATTATTCGGACAATAGTGAGCCTTTAGCACATCCCTGGGGGGCAAACTTCCGGGAGTGGGTTGGCCTGTTGAATTATTCGTATAAAAAGTTTGATTTTAGCGGTGAAGCCGACTTTGGTCGCTATGGGTTTGATATGAACGGTGCAAATTTTGGCAAAGACATATTTGAGTTATGGACACAGCCAGCCCGGCAGGTGGATAACCAGAATTACTCCTATGGTAACTATACAGGGCAGGGTTTAACTACTAACATGGTTTACCTGGAAGGTAAAATAGCATATTTGTTAAATCCAAAATACAATTTAAGAATTGAGCTTGGCGGTATCTACCGTACAGAAAACAACGCGCAGTTTAAAGATCGAACCACATGGGTAACCATCGGCCTGCGTAGTTCATTCCGGAGTTTATATACCGACCTGGCAAGCTTTAAACCTCATTGAGCGGGTAATGGTGGATTGATTTAGGGGTTTTGCAGGCTGCGAAAAAAAATCGTAATCAAAATACCTATAATCGTAAATCACCATGAGGCAGTTTTTTATTATCGGGCACAACCCCAATTCAGTGTTGGATGCATGCAATTATCTCCAGGCCGGAGCAAATGCGCTTGAGCCTGACATCCATTCTATAAATGGCGAGTTTGTCCGTGGCATTACAGGCAAACCCAGTACTTATTCCTGCTCTTATTATGTTTGACACCAAAAACTCAAACGGAAATATTGCGGCCCTTTTTGATTGTATTGAAATAAATTTCTCCGGTCAATTTCCTGACACACTCATTATGGTCACACGTTCGCAGGCGCAGGGAAGCGAATTTACTTTTTTTGCCCCGGGCGCTACTATTTTGTCGCCCAACAGGGCACTCGGTATTGATGAGCATACCAACCCATTGGATGCCGACGCTTTTTTTAAAGCGCTTAACGTTCCAAATTATACCTTTGCCGACGGTATCTCCATACAAGTGCCTTTGCTTGCCGATATTTATAAAGAGAGGATCAAACAGGCTATTGCGATACGGGATGCCGGGGGCAGTTTTAAACTGGTCTATTCATGGACGCTCGACCTGCAATCAGAAATAATTGGATTTTTGAAGCTTAACCCTGATGGACTGATAACGGATAGCCCGGCAGCTTTAAAGGGAATATTGACTTCGCAATTTTCGGAGCAATATCAAATGGCACAGGTAGGCTATAATCCTTTTCAGTGAATTTTTGTAATTTAACAGATTATAACTGAAAATATAGTGCAAATTCTGCGGGAAGTAAACGGCCTGGTTTGCGCCTATGAAGCAATGATATGCTTATTTTTTGGGATGCCTATAAGTTTAACTTTTGCGGCAATGCCGTTGGCATCGTAACCGCAATCAGCCCAAAGCTCTGGCTGCTCGCCATGTTCAATTACCTGGTCGGGTATGCCCAGTCGTACAACCTGCGCGCTGTAGTTGTTGTCGGCCATAAATTCAAGTACCGCGCTTCCCATGCCGCCTTCAAGACAGCCGTCTTCAACGGTAATTATTTTACTGAATTTTTTAAATACATCATGCAGCAAAGCTTCATCAAGCGGTTTCACAAAACGCAGATCATAATGCGCCGGGAAAAAATCTTCATTATTCAAATTTGCCGTGGCTTTTACCACTTCGTTACCAATATGGCCAATGCTTAAAATAGCAATATCATCGCCATCGCAAACCATGCGCCCTTTACCCACTTTAATGGCTTTCAATGGCCGCTGCCAGTCAACCATTACTCCGCTTCCGCGCGGATACCTGATCACGAAAGGCCCCATATCATCCTGTTGCGCCGTAAACATCAGGTTGCGTAATTCTTCTTCGTTCATCGGTGCGGAAACCGTCATATTCGGGATACAGCGCATAGACGCCAGGTCATAGGCACCATGGTGAGTAGGGCCATCTGCTCCGGCAATGCCGGCCCTGTCAAGGCAAAATACTACGTTAAGGTTCTGTATGGCCACATCATGTATAACCTGGTCATAAGCCCTTTGCATAAAGCTTGAATAGATATTACAAAAGGGGATAAGGCCCTGCGTAGCTAAACCTGCAGAAAACGTAACCGCGTGTTGCTCGGCTATACCAACGTCAAACGCACGGTTGGGCATCGCTTTCATCATCAGGTTTAATGAACAACCCGATGGCATGGCGGGCGTAATACCCATAATTTTGGGATTTGCTTCGGCAAGTTCAATTATTGTATGGCCAAATACATCCTGGTATTTTGGCGGCTGCGGCTTGTCTGATTTTGTTTTTTTAATTTCGCCGGTTATTTTGTCAAATAAGCCGGGGGCGTGCCATTTGGTTTGATCTTTTTCGGCCAATGCGTAGCCCTTACCTTTTACGGTAATACAATGCAGCAATTTGGGGCCGGGTATGTCACGTAAGTCACGCAATACTTTCACAAGGTGTTCAACATCATGGCCGTCAATAGGGCCAAAGTATCTGAATTTGAGCGCTTCAAAAAAATTGCTCTTTTTAAGCAAAGTACCTTTAATGCTTTTTTCTAATTTCTGAGCTATTTTAAAAGCATCAGGGCCAATGGCCGAGATCTTGGTGAGCACGCTTGCTATGTCATCCCTGAAACGATTATAAGGCTTTGAAGTAGTAATATCTGTTAAATATTCCTTTAATGCCCCAACGTTCGGGTCGATCGACATGTTGTTATCATTCAGGATTACCAGCAGGTTGGAATTTTCAATCCCGGCATGGTTAAGCGCCTCGAAGGCCATACCTGCTGTCATAGCGCCGTCGCCAATAACGGCCACATGCTGTCTGTCGGTCTCGCCTTTATATTGCGATGCCACTGCCATGCCCAGTGCCGCTGAAATGGAGGTGGATGAATGGCCTACACCAAAAGTGTCATATTCACTTTCAGACCGTTTGGGGAAACCGCTCAATCCTTTATATACCCGGTTGGTATGGAAAATATCACGCCGGCCGGTCAGTATCTTATGCCCGTAAGCCTGGTGGCCGACATCCCAAACAAGCTGATCATAGGGGGTGTTTAAAACATATTGCAGGGCCACGGTGAGTTCAACAACACCCAGACTAGCCGCGAAATGCCCGCCGTTAACAGATACTTCGTCAATAATAAACTGGCGCAACTCCTGGCAAACCTGTTCAAGCTCCTCGATCTTAAGTTGCTTTAAATCAGATGGATAATTTATGGTTTTTAATAAATTTCCGGCCGGTACCTGTATTGACATTCGAAGAAAATATTTAGCATACAAATTACGGCATTTTATTGCTAAAAATCAGGATAAAGTTGATGGAATAATTTAACGCCACCGTCAAAAGGTGCGAAATTGGAAAGTTTTGTAATTCACAAACTTGTTACTTTTCAACAATTACGACACTAACAACCATTTAAACCTTTTTAACTTTATTTTTGACCTATGGTCGAAGAAAGTTTTGAAATACATTTACCCCAGTTTGACGGGCCCTTCGACCTTTTACTTTTTTTTATTGAAAGGGACGAACTGGAGATCCATGATATCCCCATCGCAAGGATCACCGACGATTTTTTGAACCACCTGCACCACATGGCTACCCTTAACATGGAGATTGCCAGCGAGTTTATTTACGTGGCTGCAACACTAATGCGCATAAAAGCTAAAATGCTGTTGCCGCGATATGATGCAGGGGATGATGAAAACCAAACTGATAGCAAAGAAGACCTGATCAGGAAGCTGATCGAGTATAAAAAATTCAAAGAGATCTGTACAGAACTGCACCCGTTTGAGGATGAACGTTTCAAGCAGGAAAAGCGCGGCAATATCCGGTTTGATATTGAGCAGGCGGATAGTGTTCCGCTTCCGGGTGAGGAACTGTCTGAAATTAATTTATATAAACTGATGGTGGTTTACGGACGTGTATTAAAACGCTACATGAACCGGAGCGAGGAAGTGACACATACGGTGGTACAGTACCCATATACTATTGAGCAGCAAAAAAAGGCGATCGAAGAGTTACTGAAGATCAATAAAATGATGGATTTTAAAGCCATTGCCAGTCAATCTGAAAATAAGGTACATTTTGTGTATAATTTTTTGGCGGTACTGGAAATGCTGCAGCAGGAATTGATTGATATACAGGTAGGGTTGGGATATAATAATTTCAGAATATCAGCGCGATTAGCTGAAAGCTAAAAGACCAAAGCTAAAAGCAGCGAATTTTTTGTGTTTTTTGCCCAAATAATTTGTGCTTTAAAAATTGAAGCTTTGAGCTTTCTGCTTTACGCTTTCACCTATAAAAACACTACCTTTGCCCCCGTTTTAATAAATTTATGAAAAGAGACAAATTAATATTCAAGCTATTGGATGAAGAGCAGCAACGCCAGGAAGAAGGCATTGAACTGATCGCATCAGAAAATTTTGTTAGCAGGCAGGTTATGGAAGCTGCAGGTTCTGTGGCAACCAATAAATATGCCGAAGGCTTACCAGGCAAACGCTATTACGGCGGTTGCGAGGTGGTTGACGAAATTGAAACAATAGCCATTGAAAGGGCCAAACAGTTGTTTAACGCTGAATGGGCAAACGTTCAGCCGCACTCAGGTGCGCAGGCGAATGCTGCTGTTATGCTGGCTTGTTTACAGCCAGGGGACAAGATCCTGGGCTTTGATTTGTCGCATGGCGGGCATTTAACGCATGGTTCCCCTGTTAATTTTTCCGGTAAATTATATGAACCGCACTTTTATGGTGTGAAAAAGGAAACCGGCAGGGTTGATTACGATCAGCTAAAAAAGGTTGCCCTTGAACAAAAACCAAAAATGATCATTTGCGGTGCTTCAGCCTATTCACGTGATTGGGATTACGAATTTATCCGCAAAGTGGCTGATGAAGTTGGCGCTTTGGTGCTGGCTGATATATCGCATCCGGCCGGTTTAATAGCAAGGGGATTATTAAATGATCCTATGCCATTTTGCCATATTGTAACTACAACCACACACAAGACCTTACGCGGACCGCGCGGAGGCATGATATTGCTCGGCAAAGATTTTGAAAATCCATGGGGTTTAAAAACACCGAAAGGCGAAGTAAGGATGATGTCGGCGTTGTTGGATATGGGTGTTTTCCCTGGTACACAGGGTGGACCGCTGGAACATATTATCGCTGCTAAAGCGATCGCCTTCGGCGAAGCATTGTCTGACGAATATATGAAATACATCCTGCAGGTAAAGGTAAATGCGGCAGCGATGGCACAATCATTTACCACGCGTGGTTACGAGATCGTTTCGGGCGGTACTGATAACCATTTGATCCTGATCGACCTCCGGAATAAAAATATTACCGGCAAAGCTGCCGAGAATGCACTGGTTTCAGCAGATATAACCGTAAATAAAAACATGGTGCCTTATGATGATAAATCACCATTTGTAACTTCAGGGATAAGGGTTGGTACTGCTGCTATAACCACCCGCGGGTTGAAAGAAAAGCATATGGATGAAATTGTTGAATTGATCGACATGGTGATCACCGATGCTGAGAATGAGCATGCCATAAAAAAAGTTAAGAAAAGAGTTCATAAATTGATGGGAGACCATCCGCTGTATAAAGATTAAATTTTAGCGGAATTTTCGTTTTTTTCAATTGTTTATTGACGTTTTTTTGCAACCTTTTGCCATTGATATCGTTTAACAAGGGTCAAATTATCTAAATATTTATACCTTGGAAACAGATCTTAAAATAAATGTGCTTGTTGTTGATGATAACAATATCAACCGGTTGCTGATCAACAAAGTGTTGACTAAGTGGGGCGCATCTGCTGATTTTGCCGAAAATGGCCTGCAGGCAATTGAAAAAATCACCAGCAACCGCAATTACGACGTCGTTTTAATGGATGTTTATATGCCCGAAATGGGTGGGATAGAAGCAACACAGGCTATCCGGGCAAATGAAGATCCTTATTTTCAGCAATTGCCTATCATTGCTTTAACAGCATCAATGCTGAGCAGCGAACGGGCGCAGATCATGGAATCAGGAATGAACGATTATATTTTAAAACCATTTGATCCGGCCAATCTTTTCGAGAAGCTAAGCGTTTTCCAGAAAGTAGGTTAGTAGGTTAAAGCTGAAAGGTAAAAGCAGAAAGGTAGAAACGTGAACCAAAATTCATCTTTCGGACTTTCCTTACTTTACAGACTTTCGGACTCATTCTGCATAAGCAATCGTAGCAATACTCAATTTTAATCCCTCAATCCTTAACAGTTGCGAGCCGCAGGCTTCCAGGGTTGATCCGGTGGTAATCACATCGTCAACCAGCAATACATGCTTGTTTTGTAGTGTTTCCGGGTTCGATACGTAAAAAACTTCCTTCATATTCTGATAGCGGTCGAAACGGGATTTTCGGGTCTGGGTTTCGGTAGCTGCCGGTCTTATAAGATTGTGTTCTATTACAGCGGCGTTTAGCTGCTTCGCAAGGCCTTCGGCAAAACAGGTGCTCTGGTTATATCCCCTGTGGCTTAATCTTTTCTTATGCAGGGGGACGGGGATGATGTGGTCGACATTTTTATAAATATCATTTTTAATAAGCTGTGCACCCGCAATCTCCCCCAATAAATTGCCTATTTCTTTTTGCCCCTTATATTTAAACCGGTGCATTAAATTTTGCACTTTGCCGCCCTTGGCAAAGTAAAAAAGTGCAAAGGCGCCTTCCAGTTTTATTTTGCCCCAAAATTGCTGGGCTACTATGTTATCGGGTAATAAATGAAAATTGGTATAGGGTAAGGTAATGCGGCATGAGGTGCAAATTAAATGCTCATTAGCCACCAGGCTATCCCCGCAGGCCGCACAAAGTTCAGGGAACAGGAACGAAATGAAATCTGCTATGTAGGTCTCGCGAAGTTTCATATTAGAGCAAGGATTCAAGAATCAAGAGCCAAGGTAAAAAATAACGAGAATAAATCAGTCGCTTCTTCTTTCTTAACATCTCTTTCTTAATATTTTTTTCTTGACGCTTGATTCTTGGCTCTTGGGTCTTGATTCTTGGCTCTCGCTTCCTATTTCCCGCCTTCTTTAATAGCCAGTTGTCCGCAGGCGGCATCAATATCTTTGCCCCGGCTGCGGCGCAGGTTGGTATTTATACCCTGTTTCCGCAGGTATTCCGCAAAAGCCTCAATTTTATCTTCGCCGGCATTAATAAAACTGGCAAACGAGATCGGGTTATATTCAATAATATTTACTTTACAGGGCAGGTGTTTGCAAAACCGGGCCAATTCCTCGGCGTCTTTCAGGCTGTCATTAAACCCGTCAAAAACTATATACTCATAAGTTACAGGGTTTTTTGTTTTGGCATAATAATACTTCAATGCTTCGGCAAGCGCTTTTAACGAGTTTTGTTCGTTTATAGGCATTATGGTATTACGCTTTTCATCATTGGCCGCGTGCAGGGACAAAGCAAGGTTAAACTTTACCTGGTCGTCGCCTAGCTTTTTGATCATTTTGGCTATGCCGGCTGTGGATACCGTAATTCTTTTCGCGGCCATGTTCAGGCCATCCTCCGAGGTTATTTTTTCGACAGACTCCAGCACATTTTTATAATTCAGCAGTGGTTCGCCCATACCCATGTATACGATGTTTGATAAAGGGATCCCGTAATTTTCTTTTGCCTGTTTGTCTATCAGTACTACCTGGTCATAAATTTCATCAGGGTTTAAGTTGCGTTTACGCTCCATATACCCGGTTGCACAAAATTTACACGTTAAACTGCAGCCCACCTGCGACGATACACATGCAGTCATCCTTCCGGGGGTTGGAATTAAAACGCCCTCAATTAGGTGGTTATCGAATAAAATAAAAGAATTTTTTATAGTTTTATCCGCGCTGAATTGTGAATTGTGAATTTTTACGTTGTTTATCGTAAAGTTATCGATCAGTTTTTGGCGGAGTTCTTTTGAAATATTACTCATCTCGTCGAAAGAAAAGCATGATTTATTCCATAGCCATTCATATACCTGTTTAGCCCTGAAGTTTTTTTCGCCAAGATGGCGTACAAAATGATCCTGTAGGGTTTCAAGGCTAAGGCTGCGGATGTCTATTTTCTCTTTGACGGTATTCACGCTTCAAAAGTACGAATTTTTAAAAACTTACTTTTTAAAAGCATTATTTTTATATTTAAAAACAATAACTTTAAGTTAAAGTATATTAAACATAAGCAGATGCGTTCAAAAAAAGGTAACGTGAGTTTAAAATAATTGAATGAAAAGTTTTAGAGCCGATTACGTTTTCCCTGTTTATGCCGATCCGATTAAAAATGGAATTATTACCGTTGACGATACCGGTAAAATAGCTTCCGTTACTGACCAACATTCTCATCCTCCTGGCGGTCCTGTCGAACAGCTTAGCGGTGTCATTTGTCCCGGATTTATTAATGCACACTGCCATGTGGAGCTTTCGCACCTGAAAGAAAAAATTAAACCGCGTACCGGGCTGGTTAATTTTATTATGGATGTTCAAAAATTCAGGAATATTGATAAAGGCGAGATCACTGATGCTGCGTTGAAAGCTGACGATGAGATGTACGAAAATGGCATTGTTGCCGTGGGCGATATTTCCAATACAAATAATACCATCGGGATTAAAAAAGCAAGTAAATTATACTATCATACTTTTGTTGAAACGTTTGGCTTTTTGCCATCAAGGGCCGAAGATACGTTTAATAATGCACTGGAGTTATTAAAAGAGTTTAAACCCATGTCGTGTTCAATAACACCGCATGCGCCGTATTCCGTTTCAAAAGAGTTATTTAAGCTGATTCGCGACCATAGTGCTTCCGGCCAAAATTTGATCAGTATGCATAACCAGGAGTGTGAGGATGAAAATAAGTTTTACCGGTACAAGCTGGGCAGTTTCCTGGATATGTACGATGCTTTTGGGATAGATATCCAGCACTTTAAACCATTGGCCCGTAATTCGGTGCAATCAGTACTGCCGTTATTAACCAATAAACAGGAAATTTTGATGGTGCATAATACCTGTACCAATTTAAAAGATATTTATTTTATAAAACGGTTCGACCGTAAAATTACCTGGTGTTTTTGCCCTAATGCAAATTTATATATCGAGAACCGGTTGCCAAAAATTGAACTTTTTATAGGGCAGGGATACAATATAACCCTGGGCACTGATAGCCTTGCCTCCAATAACCAGTTGTGTATTTTAAGCGAAATGCGCGCTATTCAGCATAACATGCCCGAGATCAGCACCGCGCGGTTAATTGAATGGGCTACGCTCAATGGTGCAAGGTTTTTAGGGATCGACGATGAAAAAGGTACTTTAAAACCAGGCAAAACACCCGGACTGAACCTGATCACAGGTTTGGATGGTTTAATGATCACCCCTGAGACAAGGGTGAGGCGGTTGGTGTAAGATTTGTTGTAATGTTGAAAGGTTGCAGAGTTTTAATGTTTTTTGAAAATTAACTTTGTATAGAAAATTTGTTGTAACGTTGAAAGGTTGTAAAGTTTTATTTTTTTGAATGCAGCTTTGTATGCATCATAACTTTCAAACTTAACTTTTAACATTCCAACCTTTCAACTTTACAACACTCCAACTAATAAAAATGAAACATCTCAATATAACAGTAAAAGGGCAAGTCCAGGGCGTATCGTACAGGGCGGCCACCAAAGCCGTAGCTGACCAACTGGGTGTTAAGGGAATCATCAGGAATGAGGCCAGCGGCGACGTGCTCATTGAAGCCGAGGGGGATAAGCTATCGCTCGAAATGTTTTTGGAGTGGTGCCATGAGGGCCCGGAACATGCAAATGTAAATCTTGTAGAAAGCCATAAAGGCGAATTAAAAAACTATCGTAATTTTGAGATTGTAAAAAAGAGTTTATAATGGTATAAACTTTTACAGAAAATCGCTTTACCTCATTGTCAACTGCAAAAAAATTCGCCGGGCAAACGGCCATATACGGGATAAGCACTATTGCCGGCCGCGTATTCAGTTTTTTCCTTACGCCTGTTTATACAGGTGCCTTCGCTCCGGGGATATATGGAATTTTAACCACCTTATTTAGCTATGCTTCCATTTTAAATGCCGTAATGGCTTTTGGGATGGAAACCACCTTTTTCAGGTATCTAAACAAGTACGAGAATGACCGGAAAAGGGTATATAATAACGCCTTTGCCTCTGTATTTACCATCACCATCCTCTTTTTGCTGCTCACATTGCCTTTTATTGGGCATATTGCAAATTTTATAAATGTAAATAAAGGCACCTCCGCCAGCGACTATAAGATTTATATCGAGTTTTTTATTGCTGTATTGGTGCTCGATGCCTGGTGCGTAATTCCTTTCGCCAGGTTGCGCGCTGAGGGAAAGCCCGGCAGATACAGCCTGATCAAACTTATTAATATCCTTATTTTTATTGTTTTAAACCTCATCTTTATATGGGGAATTCCATTCTGGATAGCACATCATCTGCCCGGCACCGGCTTTTTAAGCAGCTGGTACATTAAGGGATGGGTGGGATATGTTTTTTTATCGAACCTGGTATCAAGCGCGGTTACTTTATTATTGCTGATTCCTGAGTTTTTAAAGATCACGTTTGATTTTGATGGTAAAATGCTGGCCGAAATGTACGCCTATAGCTGGCCGGTATTAATTGCAAATTTGTCGTTCATCATTAATGAAAATTTGGATAAAATACTATTGGGGAAGCTTTTGCCTGTTAAGGACCTGCAGGATGTGGGGATTTATGGCGCTTGTGCTAAAATTTCCCTCTTCCTGAGCATATTTATACAGGCATTCAGGCTGGGGGCCGAGCCATTTTTCTTCAGTCACGCCAAAAGCAAAAATTCCGGGCAAACCTATGCCCGGATAATGGATTATTTTGTAATAACGGTTTGCGTAATATTTGTCGGCCTGGTGGCTAATATCGAAATTTTAAAATACTTTGTTCACGGGCACGACGCGCATCAAACCCATATCTATTGGAGCGGACTTGGCGTAATACCGCCGCTGGTTTTTGGATATGTCAGTCTAGGGATCTACATGAACCTTTCAGTATGGTATAAACTGTCCGATCAAACCAAATACGGCCTATACATATCAGGGGTGGGAGCTATACTAACCATCGTACTAAACGTTTTGTTTATACCAAAATACAGCTATATGGCATCGGCCTGGGCATCGCTCGTCGCTTATGCCAGCATGATGGTGCTTTCGTACGTTTGGGGGCAAAAGAATTACCCGATCCCTTATGATCTGAAAAAGAACCTGTGCTATATTATTTCCTCAATTCTTATCGTTTACTTGTCTTTCTATGTTTTTAACCGCAATATATTTGTGGGGAATTCGCTTTTATTATTGTTTATTTTAACAGCAATTTATTTTGAGTATAAAAATTTAAAAGCTATATTTATTAAACGATGAATATCAGGATAATTAACAAGTCGAAAAATAGTTTACCGGCTTATGAAACAGCCCATGCTGCCGGAATGGACCTTCGCGCGGATCTTGATGCAACGATACTTTTGAAGCCAATGGAACGTAAATTGATCCCTACCGGCTTATACATGGAACTGCCCGAAGGCTTTGAAGCACAGATCCGCCCGCGAAGCGGCCTTGCTTATAAACATGGTATAGGCATCGTTAATTCGCCCGGCACCATTGATGCGGACTACAGGGGTGAAATTAAGGTATTGCTGGTCAATTTATCAGACCAGGTTTTTGAGATAAGTACAGGCGACAGGATAGCCCAGATGGTGATTGCAAGGCACGAAAAAGCCATATGGCAACAGGTGGAAGAGCTAAATGAAACCTCGCGCGGAGCCGGTGGTTATGGCCATACAGGCGTTGCATAATGAGGGAATTAAGTTGAACGAACTACAGGAAGACGGTGTTACAGGTATGAAAAAGACGATAAATAACAGCAATAAAAAATCAGGCATATTTGCCAGGGTTCTGCCTGCTGTGTTTATGTCGGTTGTTGTGTTGTTTCTGCTTCAAACCGTAGGTTTTGCTCAAACTATCAAGGGCGATAACCAGGGTAAAGTGCTTACCTATGCAGATAGCTTAATGGTCAAAGACCTTTTTTTTAAAGCGCTGCGCGAAAAAACGGTTGAGAACCTGGTGACTGCCGCCGAACTTTTTCAGCGGGTGATACAAATTGATGCGGCCAATGACGCAGCCATGTACGAGCTGGCCAATCTGAAAAAGTTAAAAAATGATTATAGCGGCGCCCAGGGCCTGCTTGAAAAAGCAGTAGCAATTAATCGCGACAATACATGGTATTGGACATCACTTGCCGATTGCTACGAAAAAAGCAATAATATTGATAAACTTGAGAATGTTTTTGACCAGCTGATCCGTTTGAACCCCGAAAAAACGGATAGCTATTTTGATAAGGCAAACGTTTACTTTCATCAGCAAAAATATGATGAAGCGTTGCAGCTTTATGATAAAATAGAACTGTTATCCGGCCCAACCGACGATTTACTGGCCGACAGGCAAAAGATCTATTTAAAGCAGGGCAAAGTTGATCTGGCGGCAAAGCAGCTTGAAAAAATGATCAGTGCAAACCCTTCTGAAATAAAATACTATTTGTTCCTGTCCGAATTATACAATGCCAATAATTTCGCCGATAAGGCACTTAAGGTTTTACAAACTGCCGAAAAAATAGACCCTGGCAGCGGCCTGTTACACCTGGCGATGGCTGATATTTACAGGGATAAAAAGGACTACGAAGCCAGCTATAACCAGTTGACTTTAGCTTTTGCTATCCCGGATGTAGATATCGATCAGAAGATAAAAATTGTGATGGGTTATTTGCCAAAATTTCCCGACCCTGATGCCAAAGCGAGCGCACTTGAGCTGAGCCGGATCCTTACCCTTGCACATCCCGATGATTCAAGGGCCTTTGCTATTTACGGCGATATTTTACTTCAAAACGGCAAAGGGAAGGAAGCGCGGTCGGCCTATCAAAAATCCATTGCGCTTAATAACCAGGTTTATGAGGTTCAGGAACAATTGGTGCGGATAGAACTTGCTGACGATGACCTTGACGGCGCTGTTAAGGATGGTGAAAATTCCTTGTCTTTTTTCCCTAACCAGGCCTGGATGAACTACCTGGTTGGCCTGGCCTGGCTGCAAAAAAAAGATTTTAATAAAGCCATCTCCTATATCAAAAATGCTACCTCGCTCGAAATGCAGGATAAAGAACTCCTCACACAGTGTTACTCTTCACTCGGCGATTGTTATCATGGCGTAAAAGATTTTAAAAAATCGGACGGGGCTTATGATAAAGCATTGGAGTATAACGCTGATAATGTGTTCACTTTAAACAATTATGCCTATTATTTGTCGTTAAGAGGGGAGCAACTGGATAAAGCGGCGGCAATGTCAAAACATTCAAATGACCTGCAGCCAAATAATGCGTCGTTTGAAGATACCTACGCATGGATCTTATTTAAGCAAAAGGACTACACAGGTGCAAAACTTTGGATGGAAAAAGCACTTACTGACGATAAAAATAATAGTGCGGTGAAATCCGAACACTACGGTGATATTATGTTTTACCTGGGTAATGTTGACGCCGCCGTTGAAAACTGGAAAAAAGCTAAAGCAAACGGTGATAATTCGCCGGTTTTAGATCAAAAAATCAATGAAAGAAAATACATCGAATAACTGCCCCCGGTATCATCGCTTTAGAATAAGCGCATATATAAAATTATTCTCCATTTGTTCCCTTTTACTAATGTTTAGCTGTAAGGCAAAAAAACAATTGGTAGTAAAAAAAGCAGCGGCAATTGATACTGTTGCAAAAACGGTAAGCATAAAAACCTTAAAACTAAATGCTATTAAAGCTTCTCAAACTACTTTTAATACTTTTTCGGGTAAGGCGCGCGCTAAGCTGAATATAAATGGTGATATCAATGATGTTACCCTAAACATTCGTATCAAAAGCGATCAAAAGATCTGGATCTCAATTACCGCAATTGCCGGCATTGAGGTTGCACGGGCATTAATAACCCCTGATAGCATACTGCTGATCAATCGCCTTCAAAACGTGTATGTAAAAAAGCCATTTAGCTATATCAATAAATTTGCAGGGAGCCAGGCTAATTACAAAACGTTGGAATCACTGATCATTGGGAATGCGATACCCGAATTGGTGAGTGAAAATTCAGACCTCCAGGAAGAAAACGGAGGTACTGTACTTTCCGGTAATTTTTCGGATTTTGTTTTTAAGGTGATTTTCTCATCTGATTTGAGACCAAATCAAACCAATTTAAGTAACCAGAGTGCCGGTCAAACACTGCAGGTGGCCAACAGCGCTTTCATCCAGACAGGAAATAAAGTAATACCTTCCGAAATAGATATGTCTTCGATGGTGAAAGATAAAAAAATACTGGTTAATTTGCATTACGTTAAAGATGACTTTGATCAGCCGCTTGATTTTCCGTTCAGCATTCCGCCGCGGTACAGGCCTGCAGAGTAAACTTACAGAAATGTATATAATCCAGCAGGCAATTTGAGCTGGTTAAAGCAAGCAAAATTTAAGGATGAAATTTTTAAAAGCAGTATTATTTATAGTTTTTGTTTTTGCAGCCCTTGCCGTACATGCCCAAAGCAGTGCCGACCTGAAACGTCAGCGGGATGAATTGACCCGGCAATTGGATCAGCTTAACCAGGAATACGATCAAACGGTAAACAACAAAAAAGCAACGCTGAAGCAATTAAATCTCCTGAAAGAGAAGATCAACCTGCGCGAGGAGAAAATAAATAATATCAATTCGGAGATCAGGAACCTTGATAACCAGATCGCCGAAAGCAATTCTTCCGTCCATAATTTGCAGAGCCAGTTAGGCCAGTTAAAAAAAGAGTACGCTGCAATGGTGCTATTCACCTATTATAACCAAAGCTCATACAATAAGCTGATGTTTATTTTTGCCGCAAAAGACTTTAACCAGGCCTATAAACGTTTAAAGTATTTACAGCAGATAGGCACTTACCGCGAACGCCAGGCGGGCTATATACAGGAAACCCAGGTTGAATTGCATGTTAAAATCAACGAACTGGATAAAAATAAAAAAGAGAAAAGCACGCTGCTGGTTGATCAGCTGAAAGAAAAGGAGTCGCTGGGGAAAGAAAAAGAGACCCAGGTACAGGTAGTAGCCGATCTGTCGAAACACGAGGGGCTTTTAAAACAACAGCAGCAGGATATTCAGCGAAAGATCGCAAAAACCAATAAAGCAATTAATACAGCTATCCGCCGTGAAATAGAAGAAGCAAAGCGCAAGGCTGAAGAAGAAGAAAGAGCAAGGCAGCGGGAAGCAGCAGCCAGGGCCAAAGCTGAAAACAAAGAAACGCCGGTTGTTAAACCACGCACTGCCGTAAAAAACCTGTCAAACAGCGAGGTGTTAAATGCTACGCCTGAAGCTGCGAGACTTTCCAACGATTTTTTACAGAACAGGGGCTCACTGCCATGGCCCGTAAGCGCGGGGAGTTTGAAACAGGGTTTTGGGATTTATTATGATAATGAAGGTATTAAAAACGAAAGTTACGGATGGGATATAAAAACAAACCAGGGGGCTTCTGTCAGGGCTGTTTTCAACGGCGAAGTAACCCATATATCTGATGTAAGCGGAACATACCTGGTAATTATTAAGCATGGTGAATATTTTACGGCATACTCCAACTTGCGCTCGTATAATGTAAAACAGGGGCAAAAAGTAAGCACCAAGCAGGTAATAGGCGTGGTATCAACCGAGTCATCAACAGGTGAAGCGATCGTGAATTTCGCTATTTATAAAGGCCTCGATCCGGTAAACCCTAAAATTTGGCTTGTACCCAATTAAGTTTGGAATTTTTAATATTTTAATTGCCTATATTTGTAACGTCAATTCGTAAATTGTGATGTATAGTTCAGGCCTGTTGTTTATAAGCAATCTTTTTTCTTCAGACATGATAATTATCATGGTTGTTGCTTTATTCCTTTTTGGGGGAGAAAAGCTTCCTGAAATAGCAAGGGGATTAGGGAAAGGGATCCGTGATTTTAAGGATGCTTCGGATGGCATAAAGCGGGAAATTAATAACCAGATATACAATTACGAAGAGAAGCAGGAACAGAAAAAAATTGAAGAGCAAAGCACTGTTGAGCAAACTGCATCGCAGAATGAACCGGCGGAAACCAGCTCGATCAATTTAATAAAGCCGGTTGAAAATACAATACCGGCAAGCGAAGGGTATATTTACACGGGTGAAAGTACCGGAATTAACCACCAGGCTGACGACCACAATAATGTACTTAACGGCAATCATTCTGCAACGCATGATGAGGCTGCTTCAACCGGGAGCGAAACAACAAAGAATTCATAAGAATATTTCATCATAACATAAAAATTATAAATCATGGGACTTTTGGAACCAATGCACGTTATCTTAATTGTCTTTGCTTTATTGCTCCTTTTTGGAGGCAGAAAAATTCCTGAACTAATGAAAGGTTTGGGCAAAGGCATGAAAGAATTTAAAGATGCACAAAACGGGGAAAGCAGCAGTGCACCAACCAATACCAATACAAATCCAACAAACAATTCGGACGATAAGCCAAGGGTTTAAATATCAGTGGTTTGTGATTAGAGATTGGTTAAGAATAGGCAATAGAGATTAATTGTGGCCACACTTTTTCTAACCTCTAATCACTTATTATTATTATTTTAGGCCCATGACTAAATCATATACCTCTTTAAATGAAATAAAGAGTGAGATAGCCAGTGGGGAAATTACAGTTGAAAAGCTTGTAAAGGGTTATCTTAATAAAATTGCGATTAACTCCCGTTTAAATGCTTTCAACGAAGTTTTTGAACAGGAAGCGTTAATTTGCGCAAAAGAAGTAGATTCGCGTATTAAGCAAGGTATTGCCGGAAAGCTGGCCGGTATGGTTATCGCCATAAAAGATAATATTTGCTATAAAGGACATAAGGTTAGCGCCTCCTCAAAGATCCTTGATAATTTTACCTCTGTTTACTCGTCCACCATTGTTGAACGCCTTTTGGCCGAAGATGCGGTGATTATTGGCCGGTGTAACTGCGATGAGTTTGCCATGGGCGCTTCAAATGAAAATTCGCATTTTGGCCCTGTAAAGAATTTTGCCGACGAAAGCCGCGTACCCGGTGGGTCATCCGGTGGTTCAGCTGTTGCGGTGCAAGCCGGCATGTGCCATGCGGCAATTGGTACCGATACAGGTGGTTCGGTGAGGCAACCGGCTTCGTTTTGCGGGCTGGTAGGGCTAAAACCAACCTATGGCCGCATTTCAAGGCATGGCATTATCGCCTATGCATCATCATTCGACCAGGTAGGCCCTATTACCCGTTCCATTGCAGACGCTGCGCTTTTGCTTGAAGTAATGGCAGGGCCTGATGAATACGACAGCACATTGGCCAATAAAGCCGTCCCGTCTTATTTTCCCGATGATAAACCCGTATCAGTAAAAAAAATCGCCTATTTACAGGAGGCCATATCAAGCCCGGGAGTTGACAGCGAAGTAAAAAGCAACCTGATACAATACATTGATAAGCTGCGCAATGCGGGGCATATAGTTAAGCCTATTGCCTTTGAGTTACTTGATTTCCTGGTTCCTGCTTATTACATTTTAGCAATGGCCGAGGCATCATCAAACCTTTCACGGTATGATGGTGTTCATATCGGGTACCGCAGCCCGGCGGCAGTCGACCTGCTTTCTACCTACAAAAACTCCCGTTCTGAAGGTTTTGGCAAAGAAGTAAAACGGCGTATTATGCTGGGCACTTTTGTATTAAGCGCCGGTTATTACGATGCCTATTTTGCAAAAGCCCAAAAAGTGCGGCGGATGATCAGGGAAAAAACAGATGCTATTTTACAGGAATACGATTTTATATTGGTACCTACGGCACCTGAACCTGCGTTCCCGATCGGCAGGAAGGAAAAGGACCCTGTTGTAACTTACCTCGCAGATATTTTCACTGTCCAGGCATCTTTATCGGGAGTGCCCGCGATTTCTTTACCTACTGGCAATAATAGTAAAGGATTGCCGTTAGGGTTACAATTGCTTGCGCGCCATTTTGAAGAAAAGGAATTGTTGAATTTTTCCGAATATTTCCTTGGGCTTTAAAAAAATTAATAAATTAGTAAAATATTAATTTAAGAAAGTAATTCCCCTGGTTATAAACTTTATAGGATGAAGAGAATATTTACTTTAATTTGCTGCTTATTATTTCTGCAAGTAGTTAAAGCCGCCTCTTTTTCAGCAGCGTTTTCTGCTGATCTTTCTTCAAAAATAGTTCCTCTGGTTAAAATTCCTTATGATAATAACCCGGGTTATGACCGTGATACTGTTATTTTACCCATCGTAAATCAGCCGGCGCCTTTAACCGGCGAATACAATATTTTCAAAAAACGCCTTGATTCTCTTAAAAAGGATGTTCCACTGGATTATAATGAATATGTGCAAAGCTATATTGAAATATACGCACATAACCGTGAAGAAATGGGCCGTGTACTCGGATTAACCAAATATTACTTCCCTATTTACGAAAAAGCATTTAAAGATGCCGGGATCCCGGACGAATTGAAATATTTATCCATTGTTGAATCAAAGCTCGACCCTTATGCGGTTTCAAGGGTTGGCGCTACTGGCCCCTGGCAGTTTATGTTTACTACGGCTAGGCTTTACGGCTTAAATATGGATGATTATGTAGATGACCGGCGCGACCCGATTCAGGCCACCTACGCTGCGGCCGCTTATTTAAAAGATGCATACCAGGAATTTGGCGACTGGCTGTTGGCTATTGCATCGTATAATTGCGGTAAAAGTAACGTTGAACATGCGATAGACAAGGCCGGCGCAGCCGACTTTTGGTCGATTCGCCAGTATTTACCTGCCGAAACAAGAGGATATGTGCCCGCATTTATAGCAGTTACTTATTTAATGAATTGTTATGCTCACCACAATATTATCCCGCAGGCTTGCGACTATGCTTTAAAAACCGATACCGTATTGGTAAACAAATATGTTTCCCTTGGTGCTGTGGCCCAGGTGCTGAATATCGATGTAAGAGCATTGGCCATGCTAAATCCTTCGTATAAACGGCAGATTATAAATGGGACAGCCGCGTTACCCCGCAGAATGGTGATCCCGCAGGTGGATAAAAGTAAGTTTGGCGTTTTGTATGATGCCTTAAACAATTCAAATTTAGAAGCTGCAGTTCCGGTTGCGATGCATGCTGTATATGCTGAAAAGAAAACTGAAAGCCACCCGCTTTACCATAAAGTAAGAAGAGGGGAGACGCTCAGCGACATTGCCGACCTCTACGGAATAGAATTACAGGACCTGAAAGCCTGGAATCACCTGCACGGAAAAAAAGCCGTAGTAGGGCAAAAACTTAAGCTCAGGGAAACCGCAGACGAACCTGATGGAGCAGAAACGCCAAAAAATAGCCATAATTATATTACGTATATCGTAAAGAGAGGCGATACACTTAACGGGATAGCATCCAAATTTGACGGGGCGTCTGCTGAAAAGATAAAATCGTTAAATGGTTTAAAAAAAGGCCGGCTCCAACCAGGCATGACCATAAAGATTAGCAAGGGATAATCTATTTCGGCTGAGAATTTAAATTCCTGGTCAGATTTTAACCCGGCAGTCCATTTAATTTACATTTCGCCTTTTCCCTTTATCCTTTCACCTTTTTTCTCTTTCGGCAAAAAAGAATCGTAATTTTGTCACTTGAAACTGAGAAGATGAATAAACCTAACCGGAACCAGGACGCCTTAAATTACCATTCAAAAGGCCGGCCCGGAAAGATACAGGTTGTGCCGACAAAGCCTACCAATTCGCAGCGGGACCTCAGCATGGCCTATTCGCCCGGAGTTGCCGAACCATGCTTACGCATTGCCGATAATGTTGATGACGTTTATAAATACACCGCCAAGGGTAATCTTGTGGGGGTGATCAGCAATGGTACCGCGGTGCTCGGCCTGGGTAATATAGGCCCCGAAGCCAGTAAACCCGTAATGGAGGGTAAAGGGTTATTGTTTAAAATTTATGCCGATATAGATGTTTTTGACCTCGAAGTTAACGCGAAAACCGTTGATGAATTTGTAAATATTGTTAAGGCGCTCGAACCCACTTTCGGCGGCATCAACCTTGAGGATATTTCTGCCCCAACCTGCTTTGAAATTGAGCGAAGGTTAAAAGCCGAAATGAAAATTCCGGTAATGCATGATGACCAGCATGGAACGGCTATCATATCAGGTGCAGCGTTGCTCAATGCCTGTGAAATACAGGGGAAAAAGCTTGATAAAATAAAAATGGTAGTCAACGGCGCGGGCGCCGCTGCTGTATCCTGCTCAAAAATGTACTTAGCGCTGGGCGTTAAAAAGGAAAACCTGGTAATGTTTGACATTAACGGGGTGATTACGCCCGACCGGACAGATCTTGATGAAATAAGGCTTGCATTTGCCACTACCCGCACTGATGTAAAAACGCTGACAGATGCAATGAAAAATGCTGACGTTTTTGTTGGCCTTTCAGCCGGAAATGTAGTGAGTGCAGAAATGCTTAAAGTAATGGCCAAAAACCCGGTTGTTTTTGCCATGGCTAATCCGGACCCTGAAATAAGCTACGACCTGGCCATCCAAACACGGAAAGATATCATCATGGCTACCGGCAGATCGGATTTTCCCAACCAGGTAAATAATGTTTTGGGCTTCCCCTATATTTTCAGGGGGGCGCTTGATGTGCGCGCCACGGCCATTAATGAAGAAATGAAGATTGCCGCGGTAAAGGCAATTGCCGAAATGGCTAAAAAACCCATTCCCGAAGCGGTTAACCTTGCCTATAACACTACAAACCTGAAGTTTGGCCGCGATTATATCATCCCAAAACCGATGGACCCGCGGTTAATTACCGAAGTTTCCTCAGCAGTGGCATTGGCTGCAATTGAATCAGGCGTGGCACGTAAAATTATTACGGACTGGGAAGCCTATAATGAAGAACTAAGGCTGAGAATTGGTATTGATGATAAGTTATTACGCAACTTAACTTACAAGGCACGGCAAGATCCGAAACGAATAGTATTTGCTGAAGCTGATACTTATAAGATTCTAAGGGCAGCTCAAATTGTAAAGGAAGAAGGCATCGCTACACCGATATTGCTGGGGAACATAAAAAGGATCAGGCAGATTATGCGGGATTACGAAATTGACCTTGGCGATGTGAAAATTATTGATACCAAGGAACAATGCGACCGGATTGAGGAATATGCGGATTACCTGTACCTTACCCGGCAAAGAAGAGGAATAACGCTAACAGAATCGCGGAAGCTGTTACGCGACCGAAATTATTACGGTGCCTGTATGGTTCAGTTTGGTGAGGCCGATGCGCTTATTTCGGGTTTAACAAAAGATTATGCAACTACAATAAGGCCTGCTTTGCAAATTATCGGTACTATCCCGGGGGTAAGGCGTGTTGCTGGGATGTATATGATGATCACTAAAAAGGGACCGGTGTTTTTTGGCGATACTACGGTAAACGTAAACCCGTCTACACAGGACCTGGTGGATATTACGGTACTAATAGAGCATTCTGTAAGGCAGTTTAATGTGAACCCAAGGGTAGCCATATTGTCTTATTCAAACTTTGGGTCGAATGACGGCCCTGTGCCTGAAAAAACAAGGGAAGCAGTAAGTATTTTGCATGAGAAATACCCTGAAATGATAGTCGATGGCGATATGCAGGCCAACTTTGCCTTAAATGCCGACTTGCTTGCTGATAATTTTCCTTTCAGTACACTTAAGGGCCGCCCGGCAAATACACTGATATTCCCGAACCTGGAGTCGGGCAACATTGCCTATAAATTATTGCAGGAAATGGGCGGCGCAGAAGCCGTTGGGCCAATATTGCTTGGGCTGAAAAAGCCTGTACATGTACTGCAGCTGGGCAGCTCGGTAAGGGAGATCGTAAATATGATAACCATTGCCGTTGTTGACGCGCAGGAAAAAGAGAAGGAAAATATTTAAAAACACGCAAAAAACGAACGTTAAAATATTAATTTAGCGCATTGATAAATTTAATATTTTAGCGTTTTTAAGCCTGATAAGCAATAAATAGTTATTGCTGATACAGTGATACAAAAAGATACGGTTGTCAAAAACCTTTAACCTTTTACATTTCGCCTTTTACCTGGATTATTGAAAAACAACATATGTACGCCTATATTGATGGAAAATTAGTTTTTAAAAGCCCGGCCTTTGTTGTTATTGATGCCGGAGGGGTTGGTTATCATATCAATATTTCATTAAATACATTTTCGCGGTTGGGCGCGTCTGAGCGCTGCAAATTGTACACCTGGCTTCATGTAAAAGAGGATGCCCATACTTTATACGGCTTTGCTGATGAAGGCGAACGCCGTCTTTTTTTGCACCTTATTTCAATTTCGGGCATCGGGCCAAATACCGGCCGGATGATGCTTTCATCCATTACGCCGGAGGAAATTCAAAACGCCATTATTTCGGGTAATGTATCATTGATCCAAAGGATCAAGGGTATTGGTCCCAAGTCGGCACAGCGCATCATACTTGAGCTCCAGGATAAACTGCGCAAAGAAGGTCCGGATACTTTGAGCACCGTGCCGCTGAACAAAACAGTAAGAGAAGAGGCCCTATCAGCATTGGTGATGCTGGGATTTGCGCGACAGGCTGCTGAGAAGGTACTTGACCAGGAAATAAATAAAAATAATGGCGACTTAACTGTCGAACAATTAATAAAATTTGCTTTAAAAAGTTTATAATTACGTACTATTTTACGCTGAAACTTGATAAGAATTTTTACCCCCAAATTTTTTACCATTCTATTAATTTCTGCACTTTGCAGGGCAGGGCAGGCTTTTGCTCAAAAATCAGGCACGGGTACTAAAAAAGATTCTGTAATTGTAACTGTTCCGGTAACCCTTCCTGAATCCAACAACCAAAGGTCGTTAAAAGGTTACTTCGATGTTGATCCACCCAACCTGGTGCGCACTATTGAATATGATGCGGTAACCAACCGTTATATATTATACCAGCGGGTAGGGAACCTTTTATTCAGGCCTCCGCAATATCTTACTTTTGCTGAATACCTATCCTTATTGGAACGTGAAAACGAACGTAAATATTTCAAACAACTTTCAGATACTTATGCGTACCAATCGCAACAGCCTGGGTTTATACCAACCATAAAAATTCATAGCCAATCTTTCGAGCGAATCTTCGGCGGTTCAAATATTAATTTCAGGCCGCAGGGTTCTGCTGAAGCTATATTATCGGGCCAGATCAATAAAAATGATAACCCGCTGCTCAATACCACACAGCGGAGCCAGTTTAATTTTAATATGGACCAAAAGATCCAGTTAAATGTAACGGGGACTATCGGCGATAAACTGAAAATAACCACCAATTATAATACCGATGCCCAGTTTCAGTTTGAGAACCAGATCAAGCTGGAGTATACGGGCCATCCGGATGAGATCATTCAGAAAATTGAATTGGGTACAGTTAGCATGCCCCTGCCAACTACGCTGATCACCGGCAGCCAGGCTTTGTTTGGATTAAAAACTAAATTAAAATTCGGCAAACTGCAGGTAACCAGCATTTTTACACAGCAGCGTTCGCAGGCGCAAACTATTACCATTACCAATGGTTCGCAACAGGGATCGTTTAAACTATCTTCGGCGGATTATGATGCCAACAGGCACTTCTTTTTGTCGCAGTTTTTCAGGAATAATTACAATTCAGCGTTAGCAAATATTCCAATCATCAGCTCAAACATCAATATTACCAAAATCGAAGTTTGGGTAACCAACAGGGTTAACAGCACCACAAACTCACGCGACGTGCTGGCATTTTTAGACCTGGGAGAAAATAAGCCCTATAATACTACTTTGGTACGTGGTGGCTCGGGCTTTTCAGGCATGCCCGCAGGTACAACGTCACCCGGTTTTCCCCAGCAATCAAACTCATTGCTTCGCAATTTACCTGCCAGCGCACGCTTAACCTATGATCCCCAAAATAGCATATCGACTTATTTTGCCAGTTCGGGGGCATCAGACAACTATGCCAAATTAACCTATGCACGGCAGTTAACCACAAAAGAGTATACCCTGCACCCTCAATTGGGGTATATTACCTTAACCGCGCCGTTAAATAACGACGAGGTACTTGGCGTAGCCTATCAATATACTTATAACGGTGTGCAGTACCAGGTGGGTGAATTCTCAAGCGACCAGCCGGTGAATCCAACTACCCGCAAAGTATTGTATGTGAAATTATTAAAGAACCAACTGTTAAAGACAGCCTTGCCGACCTGGAATTTAATGATGAAGAATATTTACTCATTAAACGCGCTCCAGATCAGCCCGCAGAATTTTAAAATGAAGGTGTCGAGGCTGGATGATAAATCGGGGATCCAGAAGGAAGTTATGGAGGAGGGGCAAAACATGAAAAGCAAGCTCTGGATTCAAAACCTGGGCCTTGATAATCTTGATGCGCAGCAAAACAAACAGCCTGATGGTTATTTTGACTACCTGGAAGGCGTTACTATTGATTCAAACAACGGCATCCTCATCTTTCCCACGGTGGAGCCTTTTGGGGCCGACCTTGCAAAACAGTTTCTACCCGGCGAACAAAACCTGGTTAACCGCTATGTGTACCAGCCGCTCTATGATTCAACACAAACCACGGCCAGGCAATTGTTCCCTAATTTAAACAGATACACTATTTCCGGTACCTATTCTGCAACAAGCGGGTCATCGTACCAGTTAAACGCAGTGAATATTCCGCAAGGCTCGGTAATAGTAAACGCAGGCGCAACTACCATGGTTGAAGGTACCGACTATACCATTGATTATAATGCGGGCCGTATCACGATATTAAACCAGTCGCTGCTTGCCTCCGGCCAGCCCATTACGGTTAAAGTTGAAAATAATGAACTCTTCGGCGTTCAGCAAAAATCACTTTTTGGCACCAGGTTAGATTATAAGGTTGACGACAAATTAACCCTGGGTGCCACTTTCATGCACTTAACGGAACAACCCATCACCCAAAATGAAGTGATAGGCCAGGAGTCGATCTCCAATACAATGCTTGGTTTTGATGCCAACTATAGTTCGCCGTCAAGATTCCTTACCAGGCTTGTTGACAAAATACCGTTTGTTCATACAAAAGTGCCTTCTTCATTTAGTTTTAACGGCGAGTTTGCAAAATTGATACCGGGAAGTCCTTCGGCCCTTAATTTTGCGGGATCAAAAAACGGAACGGCCTACCTGGATGATTTTGAGAACAGCCAGTCGGTTATAGATGTTAGCGCAGCCAATACCTGGCAAATTTCAGGCGTGCCCAATAATCCATTATTTAAGGAATATACCCATTTCAACGACCTGAGTTACGGCTACAACCGCGCGCGACTGGCGTTTTATAATATCGACCCGATATTTTATACCAGCACTACGATCCCCATCAGCAGGAACGAGTTATCCAATAATTATGTAAGGCAGGTGCTGCAAACAGAAGTATTCCCCTTTAAACAATCACCTACTGGTCAGCCTTTGCCTTTGGCAACATTGGACCTTGCTTTTTACCCTATGGTTCGCGGGCCATACAATTTTACCACTACCGGACTTAATCCGGATGGAACGCTGCAAAACCCCACTACACGCTGGGGAGGTATCTTCAGGGGGATAAATTCAAGTGATTTTCAGGATCTTAACGTTCAGTATATTGAATTCTGGCTGCTCGATCCGTTTATAAACAAACCCAGTTCAACTGGCGGCGATGTGTATTTTAACCTCGGTAATATGTCAGAAGATATATTGAAAGATGGGCAAAAAGGGCAGGAAAACGGCTTGCCTGCCGATGGAAGCACAATCAACACTACCGAAACGGTTTGGGGAAGGGTGCCAACCATTCAACCTGTAGTAAACTCATTTGATAGCAATCCGGCTGCCCGTGCTCTACAGGATGTGGGTTTGGACGGGATTGGAGATGCTGCTGAAAAGGTAAAATTTGCCGGCATTATCCAACAGGTAAAAGGCGCGGTAACAGGCCAGGCCGCAACTGATTTTACCAATGACCCGGCGTCGGACGATTATCAATATTACCAGGGCCCCCAGCTCGACCGGGCCGGTGCAGGCATCCTGGCGCGTTACAGCAAATACAACGGTACCGAAGGCAACTCGCCAACAGCACAGCAATCACAGGCCCTGCTTGGCCTGCAAACCTCTGCCGCCACGGCCATCCCGGATGGTGAGGATGTGAACCACGATAATAATATGGACCAGGACGATGAGTACTTTGAGTATAAGGTGCACCTTAGTCCGCAGGCACTGGTTGTGGGCCAGGGTTATGTAACCGATAAGGTTACCTCGCAGGTTAAATTGCCTAACGGAACAACCACAACAGTTAACTGGT
>NZ_CAIWNH010000539.1 GCF_903913935.1 uncultured Mucilaginibacter sp. | reverse complement strand
AGTGATTTCACCGATTTTATATTTTGTGATTTCACCGATTATTTGGGAGTGATTTCACCGATTTTATATTTTGTGATTTCACCGATTATTTGGGAGTGACTTCACCGATTTTATTTGTTAGACGTTTAATTCTCTAAATTGTTTAATTCTAAAATTCTGATTTAATTGCCTTGTTTTGCCAGCGTTTCCAAATATCTCTCCAGGCTGTATTCATCCGGGTATAAAACGTCACGGGCCTTACTGCCTTCAAACGGGCCCACTATACCGGCCGCTTCCAACTGGTCAATAATACGGCCTGCCCGGTTATAACCCAATTTCATTTTTCGCTGGATCAGCGAAGTGGAACCCTGCTGGTGCAGCACAATTAAGCGGGCAGCATCTTCAAACATCGGGTCGCGGTTATCAGGGTCATATTCTTTGGTGCTGCTGGCTTCGCCTTCGCCTGCATACTCTGGCAGCAACATCGCCGAGGCATAGCCCCGCTGGTTGCCGATAAAATCCGAGATCCGTTCCACTTCGTGTGTATCCACAAAGGCGCACTGCAGGCGGATCAAATCGCTGCCGGTTGACAGCAGCATATCCCCACGGCCGATCAATTGGTCGGCACCGCCGGTATCCAGTATGGTACGCGAATCGATCTTTGAGAGCACCCTGAAAGCAAGTCTTGATGGGAAGTTAGCCTTTATAGTACCTGTAATAATATTTACCGATGGCCTTTGTGTAGCAATTACCAGGTGAATACCCACCGCACGCGCCAGTTGCGCTATACGCGCTATCGGCACTTCCACTTCTTTACCGGCGGTCATCATCAGGTCGGCAAACTCATCAATTACCAGCACAATAAAAGGCAGGTAGCGGTGTTTCTCCGGGTCGCTTATTTTTCGTTTAACAAATTTTTCGTTGTATTCCTTCAGGTTACGTACACCGGCGTCTTTTAACAGGTCATACCGCTGGTCCATTTCGATACAAAGGGAATTCAGCGTGTTTACTACCTTTTTGGTGTCGGTAATAATTGCATCGGCTTCGTCCGGCAGTTTGGCCAAAAAGTGCCTTTCAATCTTGCGGAAAAGCGTCAGCTCTACCTTTTTTGGATCCACCAAAACAAACTTTAGCTCCGCTGGGTGTTTTTTATACAACAGCGATACCAATATCGCATTGATACCAACCGATTTACCCTGACCCGTAGCACCTGCAACCAACAGGTGAGGCATTTTGGCAAGGTCGGCTATAAATACCTCGTTGCTGATGGTTTTTCCGAGGGCAATGGGCAGATCCATGGTCGTATTCTGCCATTTCTCCGTTGCCAGCACCGACCGCATCGAAACCATTTCGGGGCTTTGATTGGGTACCTCGATACCGATGGTACCTTTACCAGGCATAGGTGCGATGATACGGATACCTAAAGCCGCTAAACTCAGGGCGATGTCATCTTCCAGATTTTTGATCTTCGAGATCCGCACGCCCGGTGCAGGTATAATTTCGTAAAGGGTAACCGTTGGCCCTATGGTTGCCTTAATTTTATCGATCTCGATATTATAATGGTTCAGCGTTTCAACGATCTTATTTTTATTAGCGGCCAGTTCATCTGAGTTTACGTTGATTTTGTTGGATCCATAGTTCTCCAAAAGATCAAGCGTAGGATATTTGTATGAAGCCAACTCAAGCGTATGGTCATAAATACCGAACTGGTCAACTAAGCTGTTGGCCTTTTCGTCATCGCTTTTTTCAATATTCAATACCGGGGTAGGGCGGGTCACCCCTACAGTTAGCGGTATTTCGTTCTCAAACTCCGGCTCGTGCCCTTCGCTGTTCGGGTCGGGAGTTAAAACAACGGGCTCATGAAAAATTGGATTTTGCACCAAAGGCTGCTGCTTAAGCAACTCGGATTTTGCCGTGTTTTCGCCGTTACCTTTCATTTTATTTGCCCGCCCTGGCCATTCAACAGGCAACGATATTTCTTCATCCTCCAGATCTACCGGCTCAGGTACCACCTGGTTAACAGGCACCGCTTCTGCAAGATTGTCAGGATTGTTTTTACGGTTGGGTAATTTAAAGTCAATATTGTAAGCAATTACCAATAGGGTTAGGGCTGCAAAAATTAAAATGCCCGCTGTGCCTGTCTGCCCTATTTGCGCGTCGAGCAAGCGATTGGTCCAGAACCCAAACTCACCTTCCAGGTAATTTGGCGTATCAGCAATAAAAGCATGAAAAAACCCTAAGAAAACAGAAATATAAACAATGCCGAAAAGCGAATAGGCCATTGTTTTTCCAATCGCGAACAAGCTTACCTTAAACAGCAGCCTGTAGCCGATTATAAAAAATATCAATACAAAAAGGAATGAGCCGATGCCGAACCACTCATAAATAAACTGGTTGCTTAATAAAGCGCCCAGCTTGCCCATCCAATTATCAACCATGGGGCTTTTAACCCCATTGTCCATTAACTCCTGTGTGGTTTTAAATAAATTGCCCCAGCCGCCATTTGCTTTTGACACATAGCTCTGGTCTTCCTGCCAGGTAAACAGGTAGGAAGTAAATGCAACAAAAAAATATACGGATAGCAGCAACGAAAATAAGCCTGTTATTTTGATGATTTGACTGTTCATCAGCCCGAAATTTCGCGGGCTTTCCTGCTTTTGTTTAACAGGCCGCTCTCGTTCGGTTTTTGCCGAAGGCTGGCGTGGCTGATTTTCTGGCTTGAAACTATTTGATTTAAACTGATTTCCTTTTACCGGCATCCTGATGTAACCCTGATATTCTACAAATATAAAGTTAATAGATTAAACAACTTATTTACCTTGTTATTTTAATTTTTTAGTAATATTGGAATTAAGATGTTAAATTAACGTAAAGAGGAAGTTGATTGAGTTAAATTGAGTTGATTATGTTGAATGGTTGAAAATTCATCGTTACGCAAAAGGTGTTTTTCGAGCCGATTTTATCTTAATCAATTTAATCAACCTAATCAACCACTTAACTAAATACAACATGAGCGTAGAAAAACTGGAGTCATACATCACCAATGCCGATTTGAACGGACTTGATGCCCTGCTGGTGAGCGAACCTGCGTTGGCAAAGAGCCGTACCAGTCATCAGGTTTCTCCGCTCATGCTCTCCTGTTACTATAAAAAACCCGAAATAACCGCACTGCTGTTAAAATACGTTGATGAGATCAGTTTATTTGAAGCCGCTGCGGCGGGCAAGTTCGATGTGGTTGCCAACCTCGTATACCAGCATCCCGAAGCGATAAATTACTATGCCGAAGACGGTTTTACACCACTGGGGCTAGCCTGCTATTTCGGCCAGTATGAAATTGCACGTTACCTGGTTTTAAAAGGGGCCGATGTTAACCTGCCTTCCAATAATGGTTTCGGTGTTTATCCGCTGCATTCAGCTGCAGCCGGAAATTATACCCAGATTGCCCGGATGCTGATTGAAAATAACGCGCAGGTAAACGTAAGGCAACAGGCAGGCGTATCCGCGCTGCACTCCGCTGCCCAAAATGGCAATATCGACCTGCTTATTCTGCTGCTTGAGCACGGCGCTGATGTTAGCATCCGTATGGAAGGCGGAAAACTTGCTGCCGACCTGGCCCGCGAAAAGGGTTTTATTGAAATTGCCGATGCGCTGGCCTAGTGGTTCATTAGTTCACTGGTTCATTAGTTCATTAGTTGGTAGGTGGATATCGCATTTGTGTGTACCGGGAAATCGGTGAAATCATCCCCAAAAAAGTCGGTGAAATCATAAGGATATAATCGGTGTAATCAAAAAAACAGGTGTAAATGTTTAAATGTTAACTAATAACTTAACTTATTTATTTATAAGGAGTTGGTTATTTAAAAGTTATAGTTTATTTTCGTGTCAATAAAAAGGTCCCCGGCCTCGCGCTGGGGATCTTTTTGATTTGATAAATTATTGATGAGCAGGGCGCTCAATGAATGCTTTTATACGGGCATTGTTTTTTTTAAGTTGCGATTTTTTTAATTTTTTTAAAAATCTTCGTCCTTAATAGCTAACAGGTAAAAACCCGTATCCAAAGCACAAAAAAGATTAGACTGTCATCCTGTTAAGCTTTTGCTTCGGGGCCCCATATGGCAATCCGCCCGCATCAGCATTCAGGCGAAGCAATTCGCCTGAATTGTTTACAGCCAACATAATCACCTGCCGCAGCTCAAAGACTTTGCCAGAACATTAGATAGGTGATAAAAAAAGATTCCCTAAAGTAGTATGTTACTACCTTAAGGAATGCAGAGTTGTGAAAGCTTAGGTGATAGTGAGTTGTGTGTTATTTAGCTTTATCCTTTGCCACCGAAGGTATAGAACATGGATACCTGGAGTGCTGAGGTGCCGGTATATAGTGATATCCCATTGCCATCCTGGCCTAAATACCCACTCTTTGAAGTATATCGTTGATACTGCAGGTTCGCCAACGTGGCCGAAAACCCCAACTTCTTTGAAGCATAATATACCATATCGAGCTTGAAGCCTGCATATATGTTATGCGAGTTGTTATTGTTATTATCGGAAGGCGTGTAGGTATATTTTGTTGTCGACTTTCCATAACCTATGTACGGCCCGGTGCGGATACCGAATTTGTTTTTATACAGGAAATATTTCCGGGCGTATAACATAGCATCGAACTGATAATTGGTGTATTTTAAAGGATAACCAAAGTTGTTGTCGCTATTCGTTTCTTTATTTGACATGAAGTCAAGGGCGACGCTGAGATCCAGGTTGTTTGCTATAAAATAGCTGTAATTGGGGCCCAAACTAAAGTAATTGTTCTTCTCAACAAAAGTAGAACCCAAAGATGCACTTTGGGGGCCGGGAATTTCAGTTGCCTTGCCCGTATTAAACCCAAAGTTAAAGCCAAGTGTTTGGTTGCCTTTTTCAGTTTGAGCATTTGAAAACTGAATTGTTAATAAAAATACAGCGATAAGAATCAAGAGTTTGTTCATGGTTATTTTGGTTTATGTGAGTTACCTGAACGGCAAAAAAACAGGCTTATTTCATCAAAAAGTGCATAAACCGGGGTTTTTGAAGTATATTTTTTTGGAGATACTATAACTATAAAACGGGCGTTTAACTAAGTTTTTAGTTGTTGTGAAATGATCAGAAAAAGGTAATTTTTTTATGCGAATTCAAAAAGGGGAGTTGGGTGACCGGAATCAAAGTATAAACGGCCAACGGTAGCCGTTGAAATACAAATTCTTACTTTTGGGCGGTTTTGAATTATTACAAAAGTCATAAGGGGAGAAAAGCACAACTTATGACTAAAGACTATCGATTTAGTACTTATATGTCTTATATCCTCATCCGGATTATTTCAGTTTTGGCGATAGCAGGCGTTATTATCCGTCCATTTAAATTGCCCGAAGCCGTTTGGGCTGTGGCAGGGGCAGTGCTGCTTATCCTATTGCAGCAAATATCACCGGCGGAGGCGCTAACTGGTCTCAATAGGGGGACAGACGTATATCTATTTCTGACAGGGATGATGCTTTTAGCCGAAACCGCCCGCGAAGAAAAGCTTTTCGACTGGCTGGCTGCACACGCAACGGTGCTGGCGAAAGGCTCATCAACAAGGCTTTTCCTGCTCATCTACCTGGTAGGGATTATAGTAACCGTGTTTTTATCAAATGATGCCACAGCAGTAGTATTAACCCCGGCCGTGGCAGCGGCTGTAAAAGCCGCGAAGGTTAAAAATCCATTACCCTATTTGCTGATCTGCGCATTTATCGCCAATGCAGCCTCTTTTGTGCTGCCGATATCCAACCCGGCTAACCTGGTTATTTATGGCAGCCATATGCCGCCGCTATGGCATTGGCTCAGGTTGTATTTTGTTGCATCTGTTTTTGCCATAGGCGCCACTTATTTGATGCTGTACCTTACCCAGCGAAAGGCCTTAAAACAGCAAACGGAAACCGATATTCAATTGCCAACTTTATCGCGGGGCGGCAAAACGGCTTTATATGGTATTTTAGGAACGGCTATAGTTTTACTCATTGCATCGGCCATGGACTTACAACTCGGACTGCCTACGGCAATAACCGGGATATTGACATCCGCTATCGTTATTATTAGTGCCCGGAAAGATCCGCGTATGGTTATCAAAGGCGTTACCTGGTCGGTTTTGCCGCTGGTAGCCGGGCTGTTTATTATTGTTGAAGCGCTTTATAAAACCGGGCTCATCCATGCGATAAGTCAACTGCTGGATCAAAGCGCCGCCAATTCAACCGCCGGTACAACCTGGGGAAGCGGATTCACTATAGCTGCTGCCTGCAACCTGGCCAATAACCTGCCTGTCGGGCTGGTAGCCGGAAATGCCATCCAGGTTGCCCATTTACCTGAAATTGTAAAAAGCGCCATATTGATGGGGGTAGACCTCGGTCCCAATCTTTCTATCACAGGCTCTCTTGCAACTATACTCTGGCTGGTGGCCCTGCGCCGGGAGGGCCATAGGGTTAGCGCCTGGTCGTTTCTCAAAATCGGCTTTTTTGTGATGACGGTTGCGTTGTTGCTGGCTATTGGCTCGCTGTGGTTATAATTTTATTAATGTTTTTCAGGCTGATGTCCAATTTGTTTTTGCCCGTTTGTTATGGAGGTATAATTCATAAATTAGATAACAATTAAAACTTAAACAAAATGGACGAGTATGCATTAATTATGCGGCACGAAGACGGCACTAAGATAGCCTCACCCGAACAAATGCAAATCTGGATGAAACAAACGATGGACTGGATAGGCGGCATAGCTGCTCAAAACAAATTTGTGAGCGGCACGGGTTTGCTTTTTGACGACGCCAAAGTTGTACATCACAACAAAATGGTAACTAATGGCCCTTTTGGCGAGATAAAGGAAACGATAGGCGGTTTTATCACCGTAAGGGCGGAATCCGCTGAAGAAGCGGCGGAGTTTGCAAAAGGCTGTCCTGTCTTAGGCGGCGAAGGTAATACCATGGAAGTGCGCAGAATAGCCAAAAGAGACGGGGTACATTAAAAGATTGAAAAGGTTGCCTTAAAATCGTTAAAAAGCATAGTGACCTTAGTGTTCATTGTGGTAAAAGAATAACCACTAAGTTCACAAGGGTTTTCACTAAGGACACAAAGCTACAGTATAGTCTTATTAAAACGCCTTTTCAATTGATGAGCAACCAGAAGCTGATACCCCATTTATTCAGAACGGAGTACCGCAAAATAGTTGCGGTGCTTTACAAGCGCTTTGGTTTTGGCCAGATAGAAACTGCCGAAGATATTGCCAGTGATACCTTTTTAACTGCCGCCCAAACCTGGGCCTATAAAGGCGCTCCCGCAAATCCGACAGCCTGGCTATATAAAGTTGCAAAAAACAAGGCAAAGAACCACCTGATCCGAAATTCTACGTTCGATACTAAAATTGCGCCACAGATTGCAGGTTCATCTGAGGTTGAAGAGGT
>NZ_CAIWNH010000538.1 GCF_903913935.1 uncultured Mucilaginibacter sp. | reverse complement strand
GCAAAAGCCAAAGCAATGGATCGTTCCGGTAATCTTTAAAATGAAACAGCACGTCGCCCAACAAATAAATGGCAAAACCAAGGGGGCTGCCCACCCCATACCATTTACTGTAATAAAATTTAGTAGTCTCCATGTATTTGGTTTTGGCTGATGCTAATGTACAGCTATTATTGATTTAAAGAAACCCGGCTCATTGCTATTCTCATTTATTATTACTTACTTTGTTTTACAAAGTACTTTTATATGTTAAAATTCCATAAAGGCTACTTTATTGCAGCTTTTCTCCTGTTTATTACCGAAATAATCATCGCCCTATACCTGCACGATGGCCTTATCCGCCCATACATTGGTGATTTTTTAGTGGTGATATTGCTGTATTGTTTTGTAAAAAGCTTTTTCAACCTACCGGTGCTGCTTACTGCAGGCGGGGTATTATTATTTGCCTATAGTGTAGAGGTCTCCCAATATTTTCATTTGGTAAAGGTACTGGGCTTACAACATTCAAGACTGGCAAAAATATTGCTGGGCACTTCTTTTTCGTTAATGGATATGGTGGTGTATACGCTGGGCATCGTTTTGATTATTGTTGCGGAGAATCTCAGGCTAAGCCTAAAGAAATTCTAATTTTATATGGAAAAATATTTTGTTGATCAGAATTCTATCGTCCGGAAGATTTGGGGTAAGTCGGATACTGTCCTTTTTATATTCGCCGGAGCGGCCGCTGAATTTGCACTGAATAAAGCCGTAGATTGGCTATACTTCACTGGCCGGCTCCCAGCAGATCCTCTCGCTCGTCTATTCTCCACCGTTGAATACGCGGGCCAGATCATCTTCTCTGAAGAGCAAAAAGCGCTTTCATCTATCGACCGAATAACTGCCATTCACCAGGATGTGGAAAAAAAAAGGCAGGACAAAATTCCGGATTGGGCGTATCGCGATGTCTTATACCTGTTAATTGATTATTCGATCTGTTCGTATGAATTATTGGAAACTAAACTGACAGACGAAGAAAAAACTGAAGTTTTTGAGGTCTTTCTTCGCGTAGGTCACCGTATGCAACTGGCAGGTTTACCTGGTAATTATAGCCAGTGGAGGCTCTCAAGGGAAGAACATCTGCAAGAAAATTTGGTTAAAAGTGAGTTTACAAACGACCTTTATCGCCAATATAAAAAGCACCTCGGCGTTACCCGGTATAACATTTTAAAGCAGGTACAATTTAAGCTGGCGCCTGCCCGGGTAAGCCATTTATTAGGCCTGAAAAACAAACATTGGCTGATGCCAATGTTAAAAATATATAAACTGTTAAGGATAGTAAAGTTCGATACCTGGTTAAAAAGCACCCTTCTGCCTGCTGCTTATAAAGCACGCATTTTGAATCTCGATGTAAAATAGGCCTTAAAAAACAAACCCCGGCTCAAATATAAGCCAACTGTAAAACAGTTAGTTACATTTAAGCCAGGATAAATAATTAATTCAGGAAGATCAAATAGCGCAAACAACCTTTCAGCTTTTCGCCTTTAACCTTTCGCCCCGAAGAAACTACCAGCCAGAGCCTTTTTTAGCATTGCCGTTTGCGATATGTTCTTCAGCGGCTGCTTTACCCATTATGGCTGCCATTTTGTTACCTGCTGCATCTGTTCCTGTTGCAATGTACCTTCCTGACTTAATATCGATAACCGGATCGATCATTGGTACATTCTTTGTTTTTGTTTTTACTGAGTAAGCAGTAATTCCGTTTGTTGTTGCCATGATAAGTTTTTTTTAGTTAACCCAATTGGGGGGTAAATTGTTTTTATATTTTGTTTTTTATTGTGAAATTTATGAAGCATAAACTAACACAAACTTGCGGCAAGTTATATATTTATACGTAACAAACAACATTGATTGGATATTTGTTATTAACATGATTTTAATATCCGCTTCGCTTTAAAGATTTGGTTTTATTACCAATTAGTATTAGTTTAACCGCATCAAAACAATTTAAAATGAAAAACAGAGATTCGAGTATCCTTTACCTGGTATTGGGTATTTACGCACTAATGATAAACTGGTACTATAACCATAACCTCATCCTTTTATTACTGGGTTACATTTTTTGGCCATTATACCTCATCTACGAATTGCTCACGGGCGGCCTCTCCGCCGGCATGTGGAAAGAGATTCCACTGTCATATTTCAAGTAAGTTGGTAAAG
>NZ_CAIWNH010000537.1 GCF_903913935.1 uncultured Mucilaginibacter sp. | reverse complement strand
TATAATCATCAAGGTCAAGCCTTGAGGTCCGCAAGTAAAATTCATAAGCCCTTGCTTCATCCCCCAGTTTGGCGGCTAAAATAGCATGCACACAAGGTGAAAGCGAAGATTCGTGTACTGTGCGTGGCTCATAAAAATCAAAGTTCCTGCGGATAGTATCCAGATCGTACTGATCCTCAAAAAAGTAAATGCCCTGCAAAACGTCAGCCTGTTTAATGTAGCAGGAACGCAGGATCCTATCCCAGCTCCATTTCTGGTTGATAGGCCTTTCGGTTGCGGGAAGATCTTTAACTAAGATTTGTTCTTTGTCAAGATACCCGTCCTGCTGTAAAAACACCTGTTGCTTTTCGTCATAAGGGAAATACATTTTGGCGATGATATCCTTAAACTTCGCAATTTCTTCGGCTTCGTTAAAATTTATTTTGTTGACCAGCGCGGCATATTTGGCTGGTTCTGTTTTCTTTACCTTTTCGACAACGTCCGTAGCATACTGCATGCACCAGGTGGCCTGTTTGTTAGTATACCAGTTGTTGTTTACGTTGTTTTCGTATTCGTTTGGCCCGGTTACGCCCAGCATTACATATTGCTGCTTATCAGCTGACCAGTTAACCCGCTGCGACCAAAAACGTGCAATCGCTATTAATACTTCCAGCCCGTAATCAGCAAGGTAAGCTTCATCGGCGGTGTACCTTACGTAGTTAAATATAGCGTAGGCGATAGCGCCGTTACGGTGTATTTCCTCAAAAGTGATCTCCCATTCGTTATGGCATTCGGTGCCATCCATGGTTACCATCGGGTAAAGCGCTGCTCCGTTCTTAAAACCAAGCAACTTTGCATTATCAATGGCCTTACCCAATTGTTTATAACGATAAAGCAGCAGGTTTTTAGTTACATTTTGGTCGGCCGTAGCCAAATAAAAAGGAACGCAATAGGCCTCTGTGTCCCAATAGGTTGAACCGCCATATTTTTCGCCGGTAAATCCTTTCGGGCCGATATTTAGGCGATCATCCTCGCCGGTATACGTTTGATTAAGCTGAAAAATATTAAAACGGATAGCCTGCTGCGCAGAAGCATCCCCTTCAATAATGATATCATTGTGCTTCCATTTCCGGCCCCAGGCTTCAGCCTGTTCGGCCAGCATGGTTGCAAACCCTTTTTTCCGGATGCGGGTTAAGTTCTGTTTCAAATTTGCTGCCAGTTCGGCTACCGGATGGTTCTGCGAAGAAAGATTCGCGGCATACTTGATGATAGAGGCGCTTTCACCCTGTTTTACTGTCAATTCGACCTTCGCTGCGACATATTTTTCCTTTTCAAGAGTTGTGGAAAAAAGGTGTACTGGTACTGTATTTTGAAGGATGGTAAAAAGCATCCCTGTAGCTACTTCAAACCCTGTCTTTTTAGTGCGAAGCTGAATATAGCCCCCATCGCCCCATATTTCTTTTTTTACTTCATCCCAGAATTTCTCGTCGTAATTGGAATCTTTATTTATGATATCTCCGTCAATAAAGGGAGTGAGGGTTATTTTGCCGCTAAAATTAACCGGTGTGATGGTATATTTAATGGCGCCCGTTTCGTCGTCAGCCATGCTGCAAAAGCGAATGGTTTCAACATCGACCATTTTACCGGCTGTTGTTTTTGCAGTAAAGGTCCTTTTAAGGTAACCTTCCTTCATATTCAATTCGCGGCTAAAACTACTTACCTGGCACTTTGCCAAATCCAATTGCTCACCGTCAATAAGTACATCGATACCGATCCAGTTGGCCGCGTTTAATACTTTGGCAAAATATTCGGGGTAGCCGTTTTTCCACCACCCTACACGGGTTTTATCGGGATAATATACCCCCGCTACATAGTTACCCTGTAACGTATCACCGCTGTACGCTTCTTCAAAATTTGCGCGCTGGCCCATGCGGCCGTTGCCAAGGCTGAAAATACTTTCGGATATTTTGTTATGCTGCGGATTAAAGCCACGTTCTATGATCTTCCACTCATCAACTTCGATGTATTCCTTCATTATAATTGTAAATAATATAATAACAGCCCCCTTTTTAATCTCCTCCGCCAATTGGCGGAGAAACTTTAAAATTTTAAGCCCTTCCGCTAACCGGCGGACAGGGTTAGGTGGGGCTTATAATTCTTTTAACTTTTCTAAACTCATTTCATTTAAACCGCTAACCACCAGGTCAGCTTTTCCAAGCACATCCGGCGAACCTATCCCAACCGATTTCATGCCTCCGTTTATGGCGGCGTCAATACCTGCTATGGCATCTTCAAATACCACACATTCTGCCGGGGCAACGTTTAATGCTTCGGCGCCTTTCAAAAAAACTTCAGGATCAGGCTTGGCTTTACTTACTTTGTTACCGTCGATAACCGCGTCAAACAGGTTGGTTATCCCAACTTTTTCCAGTATCATGCCGCTGTTTTTGCTTGCAGAACCCAGGGCGATCTTTAAACCGGCTTGCCTGCAGGCCTCTACAAACTCTCTGGCCCCAGGCAAAATTTCGGCTGGTGTCATATGGCTGATCATATCAATATACCATGCATTCTTTTTAGTCGCCAGTTCATCCTGTTCGGCTTTGGTTTTGGTAATGCCGCCCCATTGCAGGATCAGCTCGAGCGAGCGCACACGGCTCACGCCTTTCAGCTTTTCGTTAGCTTCTTCCGAAAAATCAAAACCCAGTTCATTTGCCAGTCGCTTCCAGGCTTTATAATGATAAACCGCAGTATCAACAATTACACCATCCAGGTCAAAAATACAGGCTTTAATTATACTCATTTATAGTTCGCAAATTTAATTAATTAGGTATTAGTTGATTACGCGCCAGGCGCTAGTACTTATTTTTATCAATTCCATAAATAATCAACCCAAAATACCTTTATCATTGATAATCTCTTAAAATCAGAACCCGCTTTAATCAATTGTGCTGCTCATTTTCCTGATTTTAGGCATTATCCGTTTATTTGATCAATTCCAATAGCAAAGTTGATTTACCTGAAATGGTTAAGTTCGACAAGTTAACCAACTCATCAGTAATTATGTTCTTTGCCGATTTAGCACCGCTTATGCGTTCGGCATATCTTTCTGTTGTCGTTGATTGTTCTTTATCACGGCTATTGTAAACCACCATCACCGTTTTTTTGTCATCGTACCTGAAATATACATAGATGCCTTTCTCCGGAATATACTGCATCAGCTTCCCAGTTTGTAATGCAGTGGTATTTTTACGGTAATTAGCCAGTTTACGCACGTAATTGAACGCATTATTTTCGGCATCGGTACGGCCAGAGGCAATAAACTTATTTACTTTATCCTCTTTCCATCCACCAGGAAAGTCAGAACGAACCAGGCCATCCGGATTTGAAAAATTCTTCATCAGTATTTCATCACCGTAATATATCTGCGGCACACCACGCATCGTCATCAGCATCGCCATACCCGATCTGTATTTGTTCATATCCTCACCCACTACTGATAGAAAACGGCTCATATCATGGTTATCAAGGAATATGGTATTTTTTGTAGCATCCTTGTACAGGAAATCCTGGGCCATAACAGCATAAAGGCGGTTTATACCTTCAGTCCATCCTTCATTGGCATTTAATGCATCGTAAACGGCCTCTTTCCATACACCGTCAGTTACACCGGGCAAGTGGGTGTCAAATCCGCGGTTAACCGTATTGCCTTCGGTAAAAAATGCCTGGTTAGCCGCTGACCATACCAGCGTTTCGCCAAATATAGAAAAGTGCGGAAACTCATTCTTTACATCCACGGCCCATTTCGACATATAATCTGCGTCATTATAAGGATAAGTGTCCAGCCTGAAGCCATCCACGCCTGAATATTCAACCCACCAGATATGGTTTTGGGTTAAAAAATTCTGCACATATGGGTTATTCTCATTCATATCTGCCATGCGGTGATCAAACCAGCCGTCGAGCATTTTCTTACGGTCCGCTGGTGAAGCATGCGGATCCATCACCGCAGCATCCCTAAAATTTGAAGTAGTATATTTTGGCCATTGGTGTACCCAGCTTTTCATCGGCATATCACTAATGGTATAACCTTCGGTACCGGCATGGTTATGTACAAGGTCCATCACCACCTTCATCCCCATAGCATGGCATTTTTCAACAAATTGCTTATATAGGGCATTGGTGCCATAGCGGGGGTCGATCTTATAATGATCTGTAACTGCATAGCCATGGTAAGATGCATGCGGCTCGTCGTTTTCAACAGCAGGCGTTAGCCATATAGCTGTTACCCCCAAATCCTTCAGGTAATCAAGGTGATCCATGATCCCCTTCAGGTCTCCTCCGTGCCTGCTGAACATAGAATCGCGGTGGATACCGGTTTCACGCATTTTAGCGAATGAATCGTTATCTGTATCGCCGTTTGAAAAGCGATCAGGCATGATGAGATAGATCAGGTCTTTATCAGTTACCCCCTGCGCCCGACCAGAAGAGGCATCGCGTTTTTTCAGGTCGTAGTTGTATGTTATAACCTTTTCGCCTGCTTTTTTAAATTTTATCGGGAACGTTCCCGGTACTGTGCCTGAAAAAATGCGTAAATCGATGAATAAGTAATCAGGATTTTCAACTTTATGCACTGCAACCAGCTTCACTCCGGGGTAAGAAAACTCCACTTTTCGGGAGGCAATATGGTCGCCGTGAACGATCAGCTGCAGGTTGGGATTATGCATACCTACCCACCAAAACATGGGTTCTACGCGTTCAAGGGCAGGAATTTGCGCCGAGGCACCTATTGCCAGTACCAGGCAGCAGGCTGTAAACAGTAAGGTTTTTTTCATACCAGGTTTTATCTGAAAAATAATTGGGCGGCATCAAATTCTCACGATCAACCGCGTGTCAAATTTAAAATAAAATTGATAGGATAAAGGAAAAAATGAAAATGTTTGTGGGTTAGAGATAGGAAAGTCCGAAAGTGGGGAAAGCACACAAGGTTTCTGCCGGATTTTTAGCTTTTCAACACAAATAACATATATTCCTATTTATTCCCTTTCCCAAATAATTTTTTTACCAAAGCCTTTGCTGCTGTCTGTCATTTTAATGTGGTTGATCTGTATCGTCCAGATCTCGCCATGCATGGCCAGGGCCATGGGGTGCTTTTTATGATAATTTGCAGATGCATGTGCAGACAGCGGATGGTCCCCGGGTAAAAGTTCACCGTCAAATTGTATCCCCTGCACCAGGATCGTTTTTAATTTATCAGGCAGGATCGTTCCGGCGATGCACGGATTTTGTTTTATCAGCCCCGAATGATAAGTATCAGTTGATGATTTAAAATAAAGCAGGCCCAGCTCACTATTAAATGCATAAAAGCAGTTAAAACAATAAGGCTTACCTAACTCGTTTATGCAGCTGATGGTAGCACAAGTTTGATGGCGGGTAAAATTGATAATATCTTCGTTCATATAACTTTAATAATGTTTACCGGGCAGGCCTTCGCTACTTCATGGCTTTGCTGCAAGTGACTTTCGCCTACCGGTAATATAAACACATCCTTCTTTGCAGCGGCACGCAATAAATTAGCTTTTCCATCTTTCATGGACATCCGCCAGAATTCGGGCTGCAATTCAAAACAGATATTACAGCCAATACATTTATTGCGGTAATGAATAATTTTAGCCATTTACTGCCTCTACAATTTTATACAGTTTATCCTGGCTGCCTACTTTTACGCCAAACGGGAAAGTGATCTTATCCCCTTTAAGGGCCTCATTCCCCTCTGTTCCGTTTACCACCAGGGTTTCCGCTTTCTCCTTGATCATTCCGCACAAGGGGCCTGTAACCATCAGGGTATCGCCAGGTTTAATAGTACCGGTTTCGATGGTAAACTCAGCTATGCCTATTTTAGGATAGTAATTGCTGCCCCTGCCCACATATATCTTCTTTTCGGTGGCTGCTGAGCCCGGCTGGCTTGTCCATTCGCCCAGTTTGTGCCCTAAATAATAGCCTTCCCAAAAACCGCGGTTATAAACGGTAGATAGCCTGTTTATCCATCCGTCAATTTTTTCGGGCGTATAGTTATTACTTCCGATGGCCTGTATTGCTTCCCGGTAACATTGGGTGGTAACAAGTAAATAATCGGCGCCTTTACTCCTGCCTTCAATTTTCAACACATCCACGCCACATCTGATGATCTGATCAAGTACACCAATCGTACATAAATCCTTTGGCGACATGATATATTCATTATCAATCAGCAGTTCTTCCTGCGTTTCGGCATCTTTCACCAAATAAGGCCTGCGGCAGTTTTGCGTACAGGCGCCACGGTTTGCGGAAGCATTTTGGGTATGCAGGCTCATGTAACATTTGCCAGAAACCGCCATGCATAAAGCACCGTGAATAAACACCTCTATTTTGATCAACTCCCCGGATACGCCTTTAATGCCCGTTCGCCTTACCTCGCTGCAAATATCATGTACCTGTTTAAGGGTAAGTTCCCTTGCGAGTACAATAACATCCGCAAATCGCGAAAAAAACTGTACAGCTTCTATATTACTTACATTAGCCTGGGTCGAGATATGCAGCGGTATACCCATCTGCCTGCATTGTTCTATCACCGCGAAGTCCGACGCGATCACCGCATCGATACCATGTTTTTTTACCTGGTTTAAAATGCCATGCAACAATTGCAAGTCGTGGCCGTAGATGATGGTATTCAGGGTTAAATAGGCCTTGATATTATTTGCACTGCATATGGCCGCTATGTATTCAATATCATCCACACAGAATGAACTAACAGATTTTGCCCGCATATTCAGCTGTTCCACCCCGAAGTAAACTGCATCAGCTCCGCCATTTATCGCAGCTTGTAAGCTATCATAAGAGCCGGCGGGCGACAGCAATTCAATTTTGTTCTTTTTCAATTACGCGCTTTTATTTCTAACGCGGCGAAATTATGCAATGTTTAGAGCAGGAAATATGACCAGGATCACAAGTCGGCATAAAACTTTAATAAATTTGCGTAATTCAAAGGTTACCCAATAATTTCTGGAAAGATAAACTGCAAAACC
>NZ_CAIWNH010000536.1 GCF_903913935.1 uncultured Mucilaginibacter sp. | reverse complement strand
GTTTTTAATGTTTTATATTTTCAAGTTCTATTTACCAGGCAGCAGGGGAGCATATGGTATAACAATAAGCGCTGAAAAGATTGATAATGTTGGTCATACGAGGGTTATCTTTTGGCGCGATGTGGTTTCAATAAAAAAGAGGAAATTCTCCAATTATATACACATTGAAACCAGCGAAGGCGCATTGTTTAAAATAAATATCGGGCAGTACACGATTAAGGGGCCTGTAATATTTAAAACCTTTTTGAACTATTTTAAAAAATACGGCTCATTCAATGCACTTGGTATTCTGCTTGTTAGTTAATAACCCATTTAAATTTAAACTTCAAAAATTACCATGTACAACCAAACCAACACCATCAATCCTAAAAGCCTGATAAAAACCACCATTATTATTCACCTCGCTTTGTTAATCGGCCAGGTTTTATTTGGCGTGGTCGTTTTTGCCATTACACCAAACCCTGTGTTTAATTGGAAACCCGGAAACGACGTGTTTTTTTATGTTTTGATTTTATTGGTCTGCCTTGGCATATTTTTGGGCAGTTTTTTATTTAAACAACAATTGGCAAATGCAGCTGAAAAAACAAATTTGAAGGATAAGTTGGGCGTTTATCAAACCGCCTTTATCGTCAGGGCTGCGTTAAGTGAGGGCGCATCTATATTTGGTATTGTTTGCACAATGATTACCAGTAATTTATTTTATCTGGCAATTGTGGGCATTAATATCCTTTTCTTTATATCGATCAGGCCCACACGTGATAAAATTGAGGAGGCCCTCAACCTGGATTACAACGAAAAAGCAGCGATTGACGAATAATTTCCTTCGATTACTGATTTTTGGATATAATTGCCAAAAATAGTTGGTAAAACCTTTGTAATCAATTGTATTTCAAATCAATATATAGAATAAATTGAAATCGATTTCAATTTATATTTTGAGTTTCACTAACACTTCAACCTAAGGATAGCGCAGATGAGGTTTTTTCAGCCATTTCTGAACTCTACCATAGAAAAACATTGATTGGTTCATCTATTTCACCAACTATTTTTGGCATCATTACCTCTATTTTATGAACAACAACTCCCGGAATTTTGGCAGCGGCCACTCAGAATCATCCACCAGCTGTTCCAGTTTGTCTACATGATAGCGGATCGCCTGGAAAAATGGTTTTACCTTTTCATCATAAACAATAGCTTTTTCGCGCAGGTCTTCAATATTATTCGCTTTTTTACGCTCAGCTACCATTTTGTCAATATCGCCTTTAATAGAGCTAACATGTTCTGATATTTTAACAATGATTTCTAATTGTGCCTTATAGGTTTCCTCACCAAGGCCCAGCGCCTTTAGTCCCTGTACATTTTGTACCAGTTTGCTTTGGTATGATATGGCTGTCGGGATAATAATGTTAACGCCAAGCTCGCCGATAACGCGGGCTTCGATCTGAAGTTTTTTATAAAATGCCTCCAATAAGATCTCATGGCGTGCATGTGCTTCTCTCTTGGTAAATACCCCTGTTTCAGAAAATAGCAGATCGGTTTTATCTGATAATAAAGCATCAAGCGCCTTAGGTGTGGTTTTAATATTCGGAAGTCCGCGCAGAGCCGCTTCTTTTTCCCAGTCTTCACTATAACCATTCCCTTCAAAACGGATATTCTTTGATTCTTTAATATACCTTTTGATCACTATTAATAAGGCTACATCTTTCTTTTCACCTTTTTTTATCAGTTTATCAACGTCGTACTTGAATTTCTTAAGCTGATCAGCAACAATAACATTCAATACGGTCATCGGGCTGGCCGAATTTGCTGATGAGCCAACGGCGCGTAATTCAAATTTATTCCCTGTAAACGCAAATGGCGACGTACGGTTACGGTCGGTATTGTCCTTTAATATCTGCGGTATCTTTGGGATGCCCTGCCATAGTAAGGCATCATCCTTTATTTTCTTACTGATACGTGAGGTTTCAATTTCATCCAGCAGGTCGCTTAACTGGCTCCCGAGAAAAATTGAAATGATTGCAGGCGGTGCTTCGTTCGCACCCAGGCGGTGATCATTATTTACCGAAGCGATTGATGCCCTTAAAAGGTCAGCATGCTCGTAAACCGCCCTGATAGTATTTACAAAGAATGCAAGGAACATCAGGTTGTTTTTTGGCGTTTTTCCGGGTGAAAGTAAATTTTTCCCGGTATTGGTAATCATCGACCAGTTGTTGTGCTTTCCTGACCCGTTGATGCCTGCATAAGGTTTTTCGTGCAGTAATACTTTAAAATTATGGCGTTTGGCCACCCTGTCCATCAGGTCCATCAATAGTTGGTTGTGATCTATCGCCAGGTTGATCTCTTCGTAAATAGGCGCGCATTCAAATTGTGAAGGGGCAACTTCGTTGTGCCTTGTTTTTAGGGGGATGCCTAATAATAAGGCCTCGGTTTCCATATCCTGCATAAATGTATAAACCCTCTCAGGGATAGAACCGAAGTAATGATCCTCCAATTGCTGGTTTTTTGCAGACATATGGCCAAAAAGGGTGCGGCCTGTCAAGTATAAATCGGGGCGTGCATTAAATAAGGCAATATCAACCAAAAAGTATTCCTGTTCAATACCCAGTGAGGCATTAACCTTTTCAATGCTTTTATCAAAATAATGGCAAACATCTACGGCAGCTTTATCTAAGGCGTTTAGTGCCTTTAATAATGGTACCTTATAATCGAGTGCCTCGCCCGTATAGGAAACAAAAACGGTAGGGATACATAAAGTTCGTGCCATAATAAAGGCAGGCGACGATGGGTCCCATGCGGTATATCCCCTTGCCTCGAACGTATTCCGGATCCCGCCGCTTGGGAAACTCGAAGCGTCAGGCTCCTGTTGTGCGAGGGCGTCGCCTGAAAACCTTTCCAAAGCATTACCATCAGGCGTTGGTTCAAAAAAAGCATCGTGCTTTTCGGCAGTTGACCCTGTTAGGGGCTGAAACCAGTGTGTATAGTGTGTTGCGCCTTTGCCGATAGCCCATGATTTCATTGCCGATGCAACCTGCTCTGCCAGGTCGCGGGGAATCGGTTCGCCTTTTTCAATTGAATTAATGATGCCCTGGTAAGCTTCTGTTGAAAGAAACTCTTTCATTTTCTTTTTATCGAAAACGTTCGCAGAATAATAATCGGAAATTTTTGAGGACGGTGTTTTGATCTCGGGAATTACCCTTGTTAATACGGACTGCAGCGCCTGGAATCGGATGTTAGCCATGAAATGGAATTTTATAAATGGGTTTACCTTCAAAAATAGAATTATACTTTATATAAATGAATAAATTTTACTTTATTGATTTT
>NZ_CAIWNH010000535.1 GCF_903913935.1 uncultured Mucilaginibacter sp. | reverse complement strand
TAACCTGGCGCAGAGTTACCTGATGAAACAGGACCTTAAAAACACATGGAAATATGCTTCAATGGCTAATGTATATACATCTCAAATTACCGACAACGAGTTTTTACAAGAAAACTACGAACTGTTGTATGAATATTTTAAAAAAACATCCGATACCCGCCGCGCGTTCGATTATTTGGAAAAACTAAACGTGGTTAATGATTCTATTTTCAAACAAAAAATAAATATTCAAAACCAAAAAATTGCTTTTGAATACGAAAACAAACAAAATAAACTAAAAGACAGCCTTGTATTTCAATCACACATCAATGCAAGCGAAGAAAAGGCAACCGCTTCCAGAAACAGACTTTATGTATCTGTTCTGCTGTTATTGGCAGCAGTTTTACTGGCAGTCATCTGGTATAGCAGAAGCAAACTATTGGAGAAAAAAAACATTGTGGCGCTGCAAAATTTCACGATGCAGGAGCAAAAAATAAGGGAGCTTGAAAACGAAAAACAAATTTTAGCATCGCAGGGTGTATTAAAAGGACAGGAAGATGAAAGAAGCCGACTTGCTAAAGACCTTCATGATGGCCTCGGCGGATTACTATCAGGAGTTAAACATTCAATTATAAATATGAAAGAAAATATTGTAATCAGCAGCGGTCATGTTGAGGTATTTGAAAAATCGCTCAATATGATAGACACCGCCATGAAGGAGCTGCGCAGGGTGGCCCAAAACATGATGCCGGAAGCGCTGGCAAAATTTGGACTGGAAGAAGCGTTGAAAGATTATTGCGCGTCATCAAGTACAGCATCATTTAAAGTTATTTTTCAATCGTTTGGCGATGACCTGAAGATTGAAAATGCAGTAGAGATCATTATCTACCGGATTATACAAGAGTTAGTGAACAACGCGCTTAAGCATGCCCAGGCAACTCAATTAATGGTACAACTGGTAAAAGGTGATGACTGGATAACTTTGAGTGTTGAAGACAACGGCAAGGGCTTCAACGTAAATACCCTTAAAGATTCAACAGGCGCCGGGTGGGGTAATATCAAAAGCCGCGTCGACTACCTTAAAGGGAATATTGATCTTAAATCACAGGAAGGCACGGGCACTTCGGTAAACATCGAAATACAAATTCCAAAATCATGATCAGCGTATTTATTGTGGACGATCACCCTGTGGTAGTTGAAGGCATTCGTTCTCTTTTAATTAACGAAGAAGGAATTTTTTGGGCCGGGCATGCGTTAAACGCGGCGTCCTGCATTTCCTATTTCGAAAAAATTACTGTTGACGTAATATTAATGGACATTAATTTACCCGACAAAAGCGGAATAGAGCTATGTGCCGAAATCAAAAAAAACAAACCTAGTATTCAAATTTTAGCGCTTAGCACCCTGAACCAACCCTCCTATATCCGTAAAATGATCGAAAACGGCGCGAGCGGTTATATATTAAAGAATGCAGATAAGGAAGAGTTATTAATTGCCATCAAGGACGTTGCTGCCGGAAAAACGCACCTATGCCTGGAAGCCCTTGAGGTAGTAAAACACATATATAACTGCGAAACCGGCAAGCCAATACTCACCCGCCGCGAAAAAGAAATACTGATATTGATAGCTGAAGGACTTACGAATGCAGAAATGGCTGAGAAACTATTCGTGAGCCAATGGACAATTGATAGTCACAGAAAAAGTATCATGACAAAATTAAACACCAAAAACACTGCAATGCTTATTAAATACGCCATTGAAAACGGACTGGTATAGCCATGCGATTGGCGTGAAGCTACCAAACTCCTTATCAGTAAAACAGTGTACTCAACGCCTCCTTACCTCGTTAATATTTCAATATGATAAACCCTGTTTTATGTTTGATTGTGCCGTTTACGGTAAAATCAAGTGAATAAAAATAAGTACCAGGCAATTGCATCGCTCCGGTTTTATTCGAGTGCCCGTCAAATACTTTGGCACTATTGTCATACCCTTTGGCTTCGAAGATCAATTGTCCGCTGCGGTTCATGATAGTCAGTTTGTTATCCGGGTAATTGGTGATCCCGTCTATCAGCAGGAAGTCGTTAATTCCATCGCCATTGGGCGATAACGCCTGCCGTACCACAAGTTCCTCTCCCATCATTTGAGGGTGATCGGTTGGATTGCTCACACTTATTGCTCCCGCCAAATTGGCGATGACAGCCGCCCGCGTTACGGTTATGGTGTAAGTTTTAGTAGTAGTGCCATTTTGGGCCGTTACCAAAGTGGTGATTACAGTGTTGCCCAAATTTAAAGGGATAGCACCCGAGGCCGTACCTGAACTCACCGCAATACCGTTTACTATAATGGTAGCCAGTGCATCAGCACTTTTTGGGGTCACCGTTAGCGAAGTTACCGCATTGGCAACTGATGCCGTATAACTGGTAGTCGTGGCGGTAAATGCGGGGGTTAGTGGCCCGGAACTTAATGTCAAACCTATCAGGTTGGCATTGCTGGATAACGCCCGTGTAACTGTTACCGTATAGGTTTTGGTGGTTACCCCATCCTGCGCCGTTACAACAGTTGTAATAGTATTGGGGCCGGTGTTTAAGGATATAGCCCCTGACGCTGAACCCGAAGTTACCGCTGTACCGTTTACCGTTATTGTTGCAGTAGCATCACTGGTAGTGGGTGTTACCGTTAGCGAAGTTACTGTATTAATTACAGATGCTGTATAACCGGTAGTGCCTGATGCAAAGGCCGGGCTGATCGTCCCGCTGCTTACACTTAAGTTTGAAAGGTCAGCATTGGTTGATGCTGCACGTGTTACGGTAATGGTATAGGTTTTGGTTGCAATGCCGTTTTGGGCAGTTACTATGGTAGTGATTACATTAGGACCCACATTTAACGGGATAGACCCCGAGGCCGTACCTGAACTTACGGCAGTACCGTTTACTGTAATGGTTGCCAGTACATCAGCGCTTTTTGGGGTCACTGTTAGCAAAGTTACCGCATTGGCAACTGATGCCGTATAACTGGTAGTCGTGGCGGTAAATGCAGGGGTCAATGTTCCTGCGCTTATACTTAAACCTATCAAATTGGCATTGCTAGACAACGCCCGTGTCACCGTTATCGAATAAGTTTTGGTGGTTATCCCGTCCTGCGCTGTAACAATAGTTGTAATGGTATTGGGGCCGGTACTTAAAGGGATAGCCCCAGATGCCAGCCCCGAATTTACGGGTATCCCATTTACCGTTACCGTTGCGGTGGCGTCGGCAGTTGTAGGCGTTACCGTTACCGAAGTTACTGAATTGGCAACCGATGCCGTATAACTGGCTGTAGCTGTTGCAAATACCGGATTTAGCGCGCCGGCGCTTATTGTTAAGTTAGCAAGGTCGGCATTGCTTGATGCCACGCGGGTTACTGTTACCGTATAAGTCTTTGTAGTAACCCCGTCACGGGCGGTTATAACCGTTGTAATAACGTTAGCCCCAAAATTCAATAAGATAGATGCCGAGGCCGTGCCCGAACTAACAGATACCCCGTTTACCGTTACTGTTGCCATCGCATCGTTTGTTGTTGGTGTTAGGGTTATTGAGCTGACATCATGGGCCACCGTTGCCGTATAACTGGTGGTTGCGATTGCAAAGGCAGGCGTTAATGTTCCCTGGCTAATGATTAAACTACTGAGCCTGGCATTTGCAACAACTTTAATATTTACAGCAGCTGAAGTACCACCACCCGCGTTATATGCAGTAACGGTATAATTTTTAGCAGGGCTGATGGCATTGGCAAGGCCTGATATCTTTCCGGTCTTATTACTTAAACCTAAACCCAAAGGCAACGCAGTGCTTATATAATAACCACCAACCGGCGTGAGTTGATTAACCAGATTACTTAAATAGCCAGCTACAAATAATTTCCCAAAGCCATCAATAGCAACACCTGCTGGGTTTACATACCCCGAACCTAAAGCAACCTGGGTACCTCCTCCTGTAGGAATCTCCTGCAAGGTACTGTTACCATAATCAGCCACAAAAATATTACCGGAAGGATCAACCCCGATGCCAACAGGGGCACTGAAACCTGACCCGATAGTTACCGGCGCGCCCCCGCCAACAGGAATTTCCTTTACCACGTGATTGCCATAATCTGCTACGTACACATTGCCAGCCGCATCAACTGCGACACCTGTGGGACTAGCAAAGCCTGAACCAATACTTGTGGTGGCACCTCCGGCAGCAGCAATTTTATAAACGGCGCTATTGGAGTAATCTGCCACATAAACATTGCCTGCTGCGTCTACTGTCAGACCATATGGCGCAGAAAAACCGGAACCAATAGTGACAGGGGTGCCTGTTCCTCCGTTCGGAATTTTTTGTATTGTCGCTGTCCCTGCATCGCATGTATAAACATTATTTGCTGCATCCACGGCCACTCCAAGCAGCGTGGTATATCCTGTTGCTAACGTAATGGGCGCGCCTCCACCGACAGGAATTTCTTTTAACGAATGATTGCCGTAATCGGCCACGTAAACATTGCCGGCTACATCAGCAGCTACACCAAAAGGGGTTAAAAAACCCGAACCTATAGTTATAGGATTGCCATACGCAGGCAATGGAACTACACTGCTGACAGGTGAAAGTACCGGAATATTTGTGCCCGAATTATAAACCATCGGGCTGCTATAGCTGATAGTTGGTGTTGTAAAAAAATTCAATATTGCCCCTTGCCGGGTACCGCCGGAATTTGTAGCAGATACAGCATAATAATATTTTGTTGATGCCGTAAGACCTGATATATTCAGGGCAGCATTGGTGTTGCCGGAACCGGCGCTGATCGTTCCTCCGGTTGTAGCCTGTGTAGTGGTTGCCCCTGTGAGTGTGGACGAGGTACCGTAAATAAAATTGACAGTGGTAGTATTACCGTTGTCGTTAACTACTCCGTTTAGTGTTGTACCTGTCGATGTGGTAGAAGTGACAGTTGCAGTAGTAACTATTGGCGGACTTGGAACCATTTTGATGACCGCCCCTCCATTAACGCCGTCATCTCCGTCTGCTACAAAAATTTTACCAACGCTAATAAAAGCAATGCCCCATGGATAATAGATACCATTTGTATGCAGTGGCGTAGAAACAGGCACGCCACTGCCTGTGCCACCCAAATATTCAACTAAACTATACCCGGTTCCCCTGTTTTCACTGCTAAAAAGATTGCCGGAAGTGCTAAAGTTTAACGCGGTAACGTAATTGCCGCTCGATAATGTTGAAACAGCGTATGCAGAAGCGGCCGTTAATTTATAAACATGCCCTCCGTCTGTTATCGACGGATCATTACTAAATGCATCAGCTACATAAACATTACCATTTGAAGCAACTGCCAGCCCAGTTGGATAAGTGTAACCTACCCCTGTTTTTAAATTGTCATACAATTTTGTGCCAGTGGCATAAGATGAGCTTGCTGTATATTCAACTACAGCATATGAACTGTTGGCTGCATCATATTCTGCCGTATATAAATTATCATGGGTATCTACGGCAAGGGCTGAGAAATACCTGCCGGTTTGAATTATTGAACTTGTATACACGCCCCCGCTGTATGTTAGTTTAATAATAGAACCACCGCCGGTTGTAAAATCAGTAGATATAAATACATTCCCGGAGCTGGTAACAGCCAGCCCCCAGGGATAATCTCCTGTTTCGTGCGTAAGCCCGCTGTATATGCTCACGGGTGTGCCAGTACCGCCGGTATATTTATCTACTTCGTATAATGCGCCGCCAGTGCCGCTTGTCACCCTGGTAACATACAAATTATTACTTGCATCTTTGGCCAGGGCTGTATACAGCCCCCCCGTTTCAAGGTTGGTACCGCTGTATTGTGCCTTTGCGGACAGTGCGGCGCACAAAAAAAAGATAACTGCCGGCAACACATAAAAACCTCTGGTAACTAATTTTTTCATAAGCGTAGTGTTAGATACACAAGTATGGATTTTGCCAGCCGCTAACGCTTCCCTCATGAATTTCCCTGAAATCCACCGAGTCGAACTTTAAACCTTTTCCCTGACTTACAACCGTTTTATAAACTTTTTTTGACGATGTTTTAATACGCACAATATCAATCAGCGGTGGCGAAAAGCCTGACAAAGGATAAAAATTCCTTTCGCCCCGCGGCCCGTTTACTGATTCTTTCTGAAGAAGTGAAATGGCGCTTTGCCAATCGCGCTTTAAAAGGTAAGGCTTAACTTCCCTTAAGGCTAAACCGGCTTCGAAGCCCAGCAGGCCGTATATATTTGCCATCTGGCCACCGCTGCTTTCGTACCTGTTTACAAAATCTTTGTTGCTCGTATTTTCAGCGTTCCGGCTCCACGATAAGGCAGCATACAATTCTATATCAAGTTCTGCAATATCGTCAAACAGGTCATCATAAACCATATTTTCAATTACTGTTAGGGGGATATTCTTATAGAATTCCGACTTTCTCCATCTAACTAAAAACTCTTTGCCAAAATTTCCCGAAAAAAGGGCATGAATATACGACGGCGGCGTTTTTTTGATATCAAAAAAGAATTTGTCGAGATCGAGATTTTTAATATTCGCCGGATCTCTCGGCAACACATGTAATCCTAACTGGGTTGCGCCACCGGCCCCTGCGCCTTTATGGAACGCACTGCTTAAATGGTACCCGGCTTCATAAACCGGCATCACCATCATCCCTGCGCCACCAAACTCTTTTTGCGCCCATTTCCCCAAAGCAAATTGCGATTGCCAGATCTGTTGCGAGGAATAAAATATCCTGGGGCTCAAATTTTCAAAATGTGGAATAAACTCTCCTAAATCAAAAAAGAACGCCAGTTTATTGTAAGTTTCAATAACCGGAATAATATCAGGAATAGATTTATAACTGATTAAACCTGAGATCATATCCACCTGGTCAAAGAAAACAAGTTTATTTACAGCGTCCAGTGTACTTTTCGGGTCGCCCATTTGCGTATAAGCCGGTATAAACTGAAACTCCAGGTGGTTTGCAACAGCGGGATATAAGCCTAAGAGTATCCCGGCCATTAAATGGTGTCCATAAAATGGGTATACGCCCGAATAGGGCGCTAAAAAACCTATTTTTATCGGACCAGTCATATCAGCTTAGTTTCTGGATGGGAATACTCCTACTAATGCTATAACATAGGTAATAGTTAAATACGGCGATAAGATACTGAAAGGCTGCCCACCGCCGGTTGCCCCAATGGTATTGGGAATAAGCGATGCGTTATTTGCCACAGTAGTATATGTTTTTAAAGCAGAGGCATTGGGGCCCGACCCTGTTGACGGGCCTGCTGACAGGTATGTGGTACTGCCGGGTGTAGCTGTTGTACCGGCTGCGTTGTTTACATTAACTGCGTGCGAATGCGAGGGTATTTGACTAACCGACAAGGTAGTTGTTTCAGTTCCGCCCATCTGCCCCAAAACATAGCCCGAAAGGCCCGGACCCTGGCCCACATGTTTAGGCACGCGGCCACGCAGATCAGGCAAACCAAAAGTAGTTTGGCCATTTCCTCCATAAGAGGTACCAATTAGCGAAAATAAGGCTGTGTTTTGGCTAATTGGTAAAATCTGTCCATCGCATGTAGCATAGCCTGCCGGAGCAAAATTGCCTGCAAACAAATAAATCATTGCTAAATCTGGAGTCATAAGGCAGAAAGATTAGTATGAAAAAATTACTTTATGAATTATACATCAATAATAAGAATTTTCTCGAATTTTTAGTTATAATTAAAGAAAATAAAGTAAGCCAGACCTAAAGATCCGTAAACCACGGATACCCTAGATAACAATTGAAAAAAGAAGGTACTACCTCCAAAAATAACAGGTAGAATTTTGAAAATATCCACCAATATTAAATGATCAAATAATAAATACCGTGGGAGTATTTTATCAATAAAAAATTGTAAATCTCCGAATAATTTATTTGTATATTTAAACACTTAACAATCACTTATGAATAAGGAACGCAGGTTATTTATTAACCAATTGTCAGTTGTTTCTGCCCTGGCTGCATTGAGTAAGCCCGCCACCACGTTAGCCAACGTAAGTAAAAATATCAATTCACTGCATTCATTGCGCAACGAGGTAACTGTTTATCATACATGCGACCTGCATGGTAATCTAACGCCTTCCAACGGACAGCTTGGGGGTCTTGTCAACATTCAAAAGGTTTTAAACAACCAGGATACCGGTGGATTATTATTGGACGGTGGTGATTTTTTGAGCCATTCAAAAAGTGGCAGTAATCAATTGAAGGTAATCGACACAATGAATAAAATGGGTTATCATGCGGCCGCGATTGGCAATGAAGAACTTGCTATTGGCCAGGATCGTCTCGCCTCACTTGTACCTTTAATGAACTTTAGCCTGGTGAACTGTAATTACAGCCTTGAGCGTAACCTGAGCAAGTTGGTTAAACCATATATAACCATCAATGCCGGTAAATTTAAAGTTGGCATTACCGGCGTCGGGCAAAAATTAAAAGGCGTTGCTTATGCTGATGCCATTGAGAGTGCCAACAGCACAGCAAAAATTCTGAAAGAAAACGAAAATTGCGACCTGGTTATTTGCCTTTCACACCTGGGGTACAACCAGCCCGGTGATCAGCCGGATGACCAAAAACTGGCGCAACGTTCCTCACAAATTGACATGATCATTAGCGGCCATAACCGTTTTCTTGTAAGAGGTACGATCATTAAAATGAACAAGTTAAAACACGAGGTGTTGATCAGCCCCGCTGCGTATGATGGGCTGATGATAGGTAAAACGATTTTTAGTTTTGAAAACGGCAAACAGAAAAGCAATATTAAATCTAAGAACCT
>NZ_CAIWNH010000534.1 GCF_903913935.1 uncultured Mucilaginibacter sp. | reverse complement strand
TTGTCAACTTTTAAAAAATTGACAAATCTCAAGCCTATCACAATTTTCAAATCAACACATTTTCAAATTCTCTTCTCCACCCTATCATAAAACCCGCCAAACGTATTGGTTTTTACTGCTTCCTCTTTAAAGAAGTCGCCCGGAAAACCGAGTTCGATGGCGCTGGCAACGTTAAGTTTTTGCAGGTGTTCATCACTAAGTGTTACATCAATGGTTTTAAGGTTATCCTGCAACTGGCTTAATTTTGTTGCACCAACAATAGGGATGGATGAAAAGCCCTGCTGCATGGTCCATTTTAAAGCTACGTTTCCCGGCGATACGCCCAATTCATCAGCAATGGCAACTACCACTTTGGTAATGCTTTCAGCGCGTTCGCTGCGGCGGTTGCTTTCGGGTTTGATGCGGCCTTGTTCGCCCCGCAGGTATTTGCCGGTGAGTGCGCCGCCGCCAAGCGGGGCCCATGGTGTAACGGTCATACCAAAATGCTTTGCCATTGGGATCAGCTCGCGTTCAGGGGTACGGGCGAGGAGGCTGTATTCCACCTGCAGTGCTACCAACTGGCTCCAGCCCATCAGTTCGGCCAGGGTATTGCCTTTGGCTACCACCCACGCGGGTGTGTCGCTGATGGCGGCGTAGTTGATCTTACCCTGTTTGATCAGGTCATCCATCCCCCGCAAAACTTCATCTATCGGTGTCAGGTCGTCCCAGATATGCAGGTAAAACAGGTCGATAAAATCAGTTTTCAGGCGTTTAAGGCTATCTTCCACGCTGCGCATCATATTTTTGCGGTTATTGCCGGATGCATTGGGATTGGTGATATTATCTTTTAATGAATATTTGGTAGCTACCACAAAATGATCACGGTCATGGTTATGCAAGTATTCGCCTATGATCTTTTCACTGGTACCTAATTTATAGATGTTTGCAGTATCGATAAAATTACCGCCAGCTTCGGCGAAGGCGTCCATAATGGCAAAGCTGGTTTGCTTATCGGCGCCCCAGCCCGCTTCGGTACCAAAGCCCATAGTACCCAGGCACAATTCAGAAACTTTAAGGCCCGACCGGCCCAATAATTTATATTTCATCATTAAAATATTTGAAAATCGTTTTTACAAAATAAATGCCGCTGCTAATGGATCCCTGTCCGTTTAACCAGCCCGCCGCTGGTGTCTTCAATGCTATGCTGCACGATAAAAGCTGCGGGGTCAATATCCAGGATCTCCCGTTTGATGGACGGGATCTCCAGCCGGGTTGCCACAGTAAACACTATATCGCGCGGGGCATTGATATGGCCGTCTTTGCCATAGCCGCTTTTCCCTTCATACACGGTAACGCCGCGCCCGCGTTTTGAGATCGCCTTGCGGATCTCATCACCCTTTGAAGAGACAACGGTGATACCGGTATATTGTTCAATGCCGTTTAAAACAAAATCAATCATTTTAGAAGCGCCGAGGTAGGTAATGACGGAATACAAGGCAGGTTCAACCCCCAAAAAAAACACCGCGGATGCAAATATCATCAGGTTAAAAAGCAATATCACATCCCTCGATTTAAAAAGCTGCATTTTTTTGCTCACCAGCATGCCGGCAATTTCGGTACCATCAAGCACTGCGCCGCCACGGATAGCCAGGCCTCCGCCGATGCCTATAAATATACCACCGAATACCGAAGTAAGCCCTTTATCGTGGGTAACATCGGGGAAATACATAAATGCCAGGCAAAAGGAAAGGGCGGCAATGGCCAAAGCGCTCTTGACCGCAAAAATTACTCCCAACTGCCGGTAGCCTAAAATCAAAAAGGGAAAATTGATCAGAAAAATAAGGATAGATAATGGGATGCCGGTAGTTTTAGCCAACAACATGGACATGCCAGTTACCCCCCCGTCGATAAATTTGGTGGAGAGCAGGAACCCCTTGATACCCATTGCGGCAGACAAGATACCTAAACTTACCAATACAAAACTTTCAATATTCGCCTTTAATTTCACGGTTAAATATACATTACAAAGCCGATGCCT
>NZ_CAIWNH010000533.1 GCF_903913935.1 uncultured Mucilaginibacter sp. | reverse complement strand
TGGGTTTGAAACCCATCGCTACGCTGAAGAGTTTCATTCTCTTTTTTTGATTTTTATGATGCCCAGGTTAATCCCGGTAACGTGGCTCTCTCCATCGTCATCTGCCGAAAATTCAATTATTTTATCCCTGCGCTTATCCACCTTGGCTACCAGTACATTCACCAGCCCACCAATGCTGTGGATGCCGCGCCTGGGTATTATGGGCAGTGTATCCTTTTGAATTGGCATTACCACCACTGCTGCCACCTGGGGTTGGGTATTGAACGCATGCACCAGGTCGGGCGCTTGTTTGGCAATCAACGGTGTTGAATTGTCAGGTACCACCGCCTTTACCTCTGGCTGTTTTAGCGGTACATTGGCAATTATTTCCTGTTGTATGGGTTGCGTATTTATTGCCGGTTTGGCAATGGTAGTAACAGGCGAAACAGCACCTGTCAGGGCTGCTTTTCCAGGCTGCGCCACAGCTATATTACTTTGGTGGTTGAGCACTACCCCACTGGCAGTTGTCTGCGCCGCACTGTTTGTAGTTGATACATGGTTTACCGAAGTTACGACTTTGCCGGCTATCGCAACAACCGCCCGTTTATGCTGTACTACTACTTTTTTGGGCAGGAATAACAAACCGGCTCCAACCAATACAACAATACTGGCAGCAACGTTTAAAAACGGCACCAGGGTGTATTTTTTCTTCGGCGGATCAAGTTCAGCCGCAATCCCGGGCCAAACACCGGCAGATGGCTCCATTTCAAAACCTTCCAGTTTTGAGCGGAAGAGCCCGTCCATTTCTTTATCCTGCATATCCATACTTTTTTCCCTCCAATTTTATGACCTGTTCCTTTAATACACTTCGCGCCCTTGACAGTTGCGACTTTGAAGCGCCTTCAGTTATCCCTGCTATTGCCGCAATCTCTTTATGCGAATAGCCTTCAATCGCATAAAGGTTAAACACGATCCGGTATCCCGGCGACAGCTGCCGGATAATCTTCAGCTGCCAGCTTAGCCGTAGCCAGTGGATTAACGGATGATTCGTTTCCTGCTTCTTCAATATCCACCACTTGCATCATTTTATGGTGCTTGCGGTAATATTCAATGGAGCTGTGCACCATGATCCGCCTGATCCAGCCTTCAAATGAGCCTTCGCCGCGGTAGTCGGCCAACTTTTGAAACACTTTAATGAACCCGTTTTGCAGCATGTCCTCGGCTTCCATTTTGTCGGTGGCATACCTGAAACAAACCCCCAGCATTTTCGAAGCAAATTGCTTGTACAGCAATTCCTGTGCTTTGCGCTCCCCGGCTTTGCATCGTTTTATCAGTTCTTCTATATGGTAAACTTGCTCCAAAAACATATAATTTACAGGTAAGATGGAAAGAGGGGTACAATGGTTGCATGGTAATGAAAATAAAATTAACTAAATTTGAATATGAAAGTCATCACCTTAAATATACCTGATTCGGCAAATGTCGATGCAAAGGAAGCGGCAATGCTTTTAGCTGCGAGTTTGTACGAAAAGGGAAAGCTTTCCCTTGGGCAGGCAGCCGAAGTTGCCGGCCTTACAAAGCGCACTTTTGCAGAACTACTTGGTAACTACGGGGTCTCCATTTTTAATTATCCGGCAACTGATGTCATCAAAGATGTAAAAAATGCCTGATGTTGTAATTGCTGATACCAGCTGTTTTATCATTCTGTCAAACATAAATGAATTAGACCTCTTATTAAAAGTTTACGGGAGAATTATAACCACTCACGATATTGTAAAAGAATTTGGCGAAACACTTCGTGAATGGATAGTTATCAAGTCACCATTTGATTTTCAAAAGCAACAGATATTAGAATTACAGGTAGACAAAGGTGCTTTGAAACAAGCAGGAGAGCAAGCTATATGAAAAAGTTGTTTTTTGCGTCGATCATCTTTTTATCCCCGATCAACCTTTTTGCACAACAGTCAATAAATGATAGTTATACCTTGTTGAAACCTGACCGGGTGTTCGACGGGCTGCAAATGCATAGTGGTTGGTGGGTGCTGGTAAAAGGGAACCACATTGAAGCGGTAGGTGAGCCGGCATCTGTAAACGCTCCTGGTTCTTCTAAAATAATCGATTTAAAAGGCGCAACACTAATGCCCGGAATGATAGAGGGCCACTCGCATCTTTTTCTTCATCCCTATAATGAAACCAGCTGGAACGACCAGGTGCTTACCGAAAGCCGTGCCGAGCGTACAGCACGTGCCGTAATGCATGCGAAAGCCACCCTGCTGGCAGGTTTCACTACCGTGCGTGATTTGGGTACCGAAGGCGCCGGTTATGATGATGTTGGTTTAAAAACAGCGATTGAAAAAGGGATAATCCCCGGCCCGCGGATGCTGGTTGCCACCCGCGCCATTGTTGCCACTGGCAGCTATGGCCCCAAAGCGCTGGTAAATGAAGCGGATGTACTAAAAGGCGCCGAAGAAGCTGACGGAATAGATGGCATCACCCACGCCGTACGTTCACAAATTGGGCACGGTGCAGATGTGGTTAAAATTTATGTGGATTATCGCTGGGGGCCAGATGAAACGGCCGAACCCACTTTTACTTTAGAGGAGTTGAAAACAGCTGTGGATGTTGCCCACAGCAGCGGCAGAATAGTAGCGGTACATTCGGGCACCACAGAGGGAATGCGGCGGGCTATCCTGGCCGGCGTGAATACCATTGAACATGGTGACGGAGGTACGCCCGAACTTTTTGCCCTGATGAAGGAAAAAGGCATTGCACTTTGCCCAACGATTTCGGCAACCGAAGCGATCTCAACCTATCACGGCTGGAAAAAAAGGATTGATCCCGATCCGGCAGGTGTTAAACAAAAGCATTATATTTTTACCGAAGCCCTTAAAGCGGGCGTTACTATTTGCATGGGCGGCGACGTGGGCGTATTTACCCATGGCGATAATGCCCGCGAAATGCTGCTGATGGTTGAGTACGGCATGAAACCCATCGATGTTTTGCGATCAGCTACTTCAGTAAACGCAGATGTTTTTGGATTGAAAGAACTCGGCAATATAAAAAACGGCTATCTTGCCGACATGGTTGCCATTGAAGGCGACCCGACCCAGGATATTAAAGCCGTAAAACTGGTTAAACTGGTAATGAAGGACGGTGTTATCTATACCAATTAATAAAAACCGATTTAGAATATTTTAGTGCCCAAAAAGCACTGTTCAAACTGGCCCTGTGCGATTCCCTTCTCGAGAGGGGGCAGGGGTGTGTTAGCCAACATGCCGGTGAACACACCCCTGTCACAACACAAGCCTTCACACCCCCCTCTCGAGAGGGGAACTAAAATATTGAATTCGTTTTTGTGCTTAAAAATAATTTATGACCATGTATAAAATCTACTCAAATGCGTCCTGGAAGGGGATAGTTCCTTTTTTATTTTTAATAATAAGCGTTTCAACAGCTAAAGCGCAATCCATCACCATACCCATCGAAAGCAAGGACAACGCGCTGGTATTACAGGTAAGCCCCGAAAAATACCTGAATACGGTTTATTTCGGCAAAAAGCTTTCTGATAAAAATGAATATGGCGCTATGGCCAAAGCCTTTCGCCTTGATGGCAATACTGAAGGATATAATGCAGCCTATACAACGGCCGGATCACGTAACCTGCTGGAACCCGCCATTGCGGTTACCCATGCAGATGGCAATCAATCGCTCGACCTGAAATATGTAAGCCACACCGCTTCAAAGATCAGTGACGATATTAGTTTGCTGAGCATCCGTCTGAAAGATTCCGTTTATGATTTTGAAGTGACGCTGAACTACGAGACTTATTTTAATGAAGACGTTACCGAACAATGGAGCGTGATCACCCATCATGAAAAGCATGATGTGGCGCTGCGTAAGTACGCATCAGCCAACCTTTACCTGCAGGCAGGCTCATACTGGCTAAAACATTTCCATGGCGACTGGGCGCAGGAAATGCGGCCTGAAGAGGAACAACTTGACCATGGCATTAAAACCCTCGATTCCAAACTGGGTAGCCGCGCCGATCTGTTTGAACCACCGGTGTTTATGGTGTCCTTAAATAAATCCGCAGGCGAGGATGAGGGCGAAGTTTTATACGGTAATATGGAGTGGAGCGGCAATTACCGCATGGATTTTGAGGTTGATCCATCCAATAACCTGCGGCTCATAGCCGGCATCAACAATTATGCGGCCGCTTATGTACTTAAACCCGGCGTGGAATTTACAACGCCTAAATTTGTGTACACGCTGAGCAATAAAGGGAAAGGCGAAGCCAGCCGCAACCTGCAAACCTGGGCCCGGAAATATAAAATTGCGGATGGCGAAGGTCCGCGTTTAACCTTGTTGAACAATTGGGAATCAACTTTTTTTGATTTTGATGAGCATAAATTATCTGATATTTTAAAAGACACCAAAACACTTGGCGTCGATCTGTTTTTACTGGATGATGGTTGGTTTGGCAATAAATACCCCCGCAATGGTGACCACCAGGGGCTTGGCGACTGGCAGGAAAACAAAGCGAAACTGCCTGATAACATTGCCTTTTTAACTAAAGCAGCAAGCGGTGATGGGGTAAAATTCGGGATCTGGGTGGAGCCGGAAATGGTGAACCCCAAAAGTGAGTTGTATGAAAAACATCCCGACTGGGTGATCAAACAGCCGCAGCGCCCCGAATACTATATGCGCAACCAACTGGTGCTTGATCTTACTAATCCCAAAGTGCAGGACTTTGTATTTAATATCGTTGATAATCTTTTCGTCAAAAACCCCGACCTGGCTTATATCAAATGGGATTGTAATTCGGTGATGTATAACGCACATTCAGCTTATGAAAAGGACCAGTCTAATTTTTATACCGATTATGTTTTCGGGTTATATAAAGTGTTGGACCGTTTGCGCGCCAAGTATCCTAAAGTGCCCATGATGCTGTGCTCAGGCGGCGGTGGCAGGGTGGATTACGGCGCCTTAAAATATTTTACCGAATACTGGCCCAGCGATAATACTGAACCGCTGGAAAGGATCTTTATCCAATGGGAATATTCCTATTTCTACCCGGCGCTGGCCAGCTCCAACCATGTGACCAACTGGGGCAAGGAGCCAATTAAATTCAGGGTAGATGTGGCGATGATGGGCAAACTGGGTTTTGATATCGTGGTGGGCAAACTAAAACCCGATGAACTGGCTTTTTGCCAGGGTTCGGTTAAAACTTACAAGGAATTTTCCGAAGCAATATGGCATGGCGACCAATACCGTTTACAGGATCCGAGGGAAAACGATGTTGCCTCTATCATGTATGTCGACACTACCAAAACCAGTGCCATTATGTTCAACTACCTGGTGAATACCCGGTATGCGGCAGGCAGCAAACTGCCCATTAAGCTGAAAGGGCTTAACCCCGATAAAAACTATGCGATAACCGAGGTGAATTTATTCCCGGGCACCCAATCGTCCATCGCTAATGCAACCTATAGCGGTAAGTTTTTGATGACCGTGGGTATTAACCCTGATGTTAGGGAAGGCAGGACGAGTGTTTTGATCGGGGTGAAGGAGCAGAAATAAATTAACTTTATTCGATATAAGAATCAGCATACAATAGCAAAATGCCCCGCCAAATGGCGGGCTACCGCTTTGTAGGAACATAATGGACAGGAAATATTGCCCCGTCAGGGGTTACCCAATTCGCGAAGGGTAGCCCAGATGTTGCATGGCTATTAAATTAAGGAGTCATGATTTTTTTGATTGCGCCGTTAGGTGCGAAATATTGGTAGAAAAATAGATCACAAACGAAAAGCGTGCCGTAGGTACGTAACAATTAAAGCGGCATTGGCGCTAATGCATTTGCGTTTAAGTTCCGTACCTACGGCACGGGAATAGCTGATTATTTTTTTTCTACCGATATTAGACCCCGATGGGGTAAGCCCATCTTAATTTAATAGCATTGCCCGATGTGGCAAGGAGTTTTCTTATGCCGAACCTGAATTAAATTGGATAAAAAAAATTGAAAATAGTTCACGATTATAAAATTGATAGCCCAACTGATGTGATTGAAGTTACATTGGCCAATTATATCGGGGATTTTGCTATCAGAATTTTGTTTAGTGATGGAAATGAGAAATTGGTTGGTTTCAAACCCTTTCTGCTCAAATCACTTCATCCCTCTATTTCAAAATATTTAAATGAAAACCTGTTTAAACAGTTTAAAATCATAAACGGCAATTTAAACTGGAATGATTATGATTTAATATTTCCGGTTCATGATCTGTACGAGGGCCGCATAAACTAACGATTTTTAGTAGCTTAATTCTTAAACTTTTAAAGCCTATAAATAGCAAATAACCCCATACATGGAAATAGTAGTTGAAACAACCGAACACGATCACAATGATTTTTTCAGGAACTATAGCTTAAGAAGAAATTTACTTCAGCGGCTTTTTATTTTATTGATTGTAGATCTCATTTTATCCGCCTTCATTCCAATTTCATCGGCTTGTTTAGTAAATTTTTTATTTCTTGGGGTTATATTAGCTCCGCTTTTTATAGGGATCCCCTATTTTCGTTTAAAGACGAAAATTAGAAAAGCTTATGACGGCATCCTGTCCCCAACCGACCTCAGAACGTATAAACCATTTGCTTCCGGAATTGAAATAGCCGGTGAAATTCCGGCAACGTTTTTAAGGTATGAAGACATCAGGCAGGTTGGAAGAACAGGTAATTTTATATTCCTGATTCCCAAGTTAGGCGGCTACTACCTTTTACCTGTTTGGTGTTTTTCGTCGATTGAGGAGATCGAACATTTTTTAAGGATAGTAAAAAATGGTATTGCCAACACGAAAGGCGTTGCCGCAAAAGAACCGTTTACTTTTAAGCCGGGCTATTTGATAGGGATACTTTGCCTGATACCGGTTATAGGCTTCTTTGCAGGCTTGGTGGTGCTTATATTAGGTATCGTTCATTACAAGGATAAAGTGTTTATTATCATGGGGGCGATTGGAATGCTTATAACAATTGGCACATACGGTTCGATGATTTATTTTGTACAAACGAGCGGTATCGTAAAAGACGGCTTTGCAAACATCGCCCAAATCCAGCTAAATGACCTGGTGAAAGATATCGAATTTTACAAACTACAAAATGGAGCATACCCTGATAGCCTGCAACAAATCCAAACAAAAGATAGTTTCACTTCTATTGACGACCCTACACAAGCCATTAACGGGAATAAAAAATCAGTTACCTACCAGTATCAGCGGAAAGGAAATAAATATTTCTTGTTTTCTGTGGGAAAGGATGGCAAACCGAATACTGCCGATGATATTTATCCAAACCTCACCAATGGGGATACCAGTAAACTTGGTTTTATAAGGAAATGACCGCAAATTGATATTACGACTTATAACATTCTGACGATAAGCAAAACGTCAATATAATTTACACCAAAAACTCAAACAAAGTCTGGTCCCTGTTCAGTTCAATAACCTCGAAGCGATAGGTTTCCATGCGTTTTAACAGGGCGGGGTAATCATCAGCCGATTTTAGTTCAATACCTACCAGGGCCGGCCCGTTTTCTTTTTCAGATTTTTTGATAAATTCAAAACGGGTAATGTCATCATGCGGTCCCAATACATTATTCACGAAGAGCTTTAGCGCGCCGGGCCTTTGGGGGAAGCGTACGATAAAGTAATGCTTCAAGCCTTCGTACAGCAAAGATTTCTCTTTGATCTCCTGCATCCTGGCGATATCATTGTTACCGCCGCTGATGATGCAAACTACCTTTTTGCCTTTGATCTGGTCCTTACATTCATCAAGTACCGCTACAGATAAGGCGCCTGCCGGTTCAACCACAATAGCATCCTCATTGTATAATTTTAATATGGTGGTACAAACTTTACCTTCGGCAACCAGTAGCATCTCGTCCAAAACATTGCGGCACAGGTCATAAGTTAACTTGCCTACGGTTTTTACCGCGGCGCCATCTACGAAGCGGTCGATATCCGGCAGGGTTACGGGGCCGCCATGTTCAAAGGCCTTGAGCATACTAGGGGCACCTTCGGGTTCAACGCCGATTAAAAAAATATCGGGGTTTTGTTGTTTTAAATAAGTGCCCACCCCTGCTGCCAGGCCGCCGCCGCCAATCGGCATCACTACAACTTCAGTTTCGGGTAAGTCTTCCAGTATTTCAACGCCAACGGTTCCCTGGCCTTCAATTACGCTGTAATTATCAAACGGGGGGATAAAGGTCATTTGGTTGGCCTGGGTATATTTTAAGGCCTCCAGCAGGCAGTCGTCAAAAGTATCGCCTACCAGGATGATCTCCACATGGCCGCTGCCAAACATTTCGGTCTGGCTGATCTTTTGTTTCGGAGTGATCCCGGGCATAAAGATCACACCTCTTATATTCAGTTTATTGCAGGAAAAAGCAACGCCCTGCGCATGGTTGCCCGCGCTGGCGCAAACCACACCACGGCTCCGCTCATCAGCCGTTAACTGGCTGATCATGTTAAAGGCTCCGCGCAGTTTGTACGACCGTACCGTTTGCAGGTCCTCACGTTTTAAATAAAGTTCGCAACCGTATTTTTCAGATAAGCGGTCGTTATAAATAAGCGGGGTACGTTTAACCGTCCCTTTTAAACGTTCGTAAGCTGATTCAAAATCAAGGGTTATTTCCACATCACTATTGTCTCACTAACCTGTAAGCCACCAGGCCAAGCAGGTCGTTATCATCTATATCAAGCTTAACATCTGCCAGGGTAAGAAAGTTTTTATAAACGCCCTCCAGTTCTTTCTTATCCAGCGAATGCCCCAAACGTTCCAGGTGGAACTTTAAGGCATGCCTGCCGCTACGTGCGGTAAGCACAATTGACGCGTTCGGAAAGCCCACGTCTTCAGGCTTAATGATCTCGTAATTTTCGCGGTTCTTTAAAAAGCCATCCTGATGAATGCCCGAACTGTGTGCAAATGCATTGCTGCCGACAATTGCCTTGTTGGCCTGCACCGGCATCCGCATTTGGGTGCTCACCATACGGCTGATCTCGTAAAAATTACGGGCATGGATGTTGGTATGCAAGCCGAGCGTAGGATGTGTTTTTAAGATCATTACCACTTCCTCAATGGAAGTGTTTCCGGCACGTTCGCCAATACCGTTGATTGTGCCCTCAATCTGCCTTGCACCGTATTGTAAACCGGCAACTGAGTTGGCAGTGGCCAGGCCCAGATCGTTATGGCAATGAACAGAGATGATGGCTTTATCAATGTTCTGAACGTTATCTTTAAGGTATTTGATCTTGCCGCCATATTGTTCGGGCAGGCAATAGCCATTGGTATCCGGAATGTTCACTACGGTTGCACCGGCAGCAATAACAGCTTCTACCATTTGTGCCAGGAAGGCAACATCGGCACGCCCTGCATCTTCTGCGTAAAACTCAATATCCTCGACAGATTTTTTGGCATATTTTACTGCATCAACGGCGCGCGCCAGTATTTCCTCGCGGGTGCTGTTGAATTTATGTTTGATATGCTGATCTGAAGACCCTATCCCGGTATGGATCCGAGGGTGTTTGGCATACCTAAGCGATTCCACAGCCACATCGATATCCCCCCTGTTGGCCCTGGTTAAGGCACAAACGGTAGGGTGAGTCACTGATTTGGAGATTTCAACTACACTTTGAAAATCACCCGGGCTTGAAATAGGGAAACCTGCCTCAATAATATCCACTCCCAATGCCTCCAGCTCCCTTGCGATCTCTATCTTTTCAGAAGTAGTTAACTGGCAGCCCGGTACCTGCTCGCCATCACGAAGCGTGGTATCGAAAACATAAACGCGGTTTGGATCGTGTATCATCTTTTTTCTTGATTTGAGATGTCAGATATGAAACGTTAGACTTTGCAAAGTCTCCCATTCCACATCCAACATCGGTTAATGCTTACATTTTTTTTTTTCGTGATTTCACCGATTTCTTTGTGATTTCACCGAT
>NZ_CAIWNH010000532.1 GCF_903913935.1 uncultured Mucilaginibacter sp. | reverse complement strand
ATCAACTTTCTCAGATATGTGTCAGATTTAAACCCCCATAAAATGGCTACTTTCCAAGCAGGAATTAACGAAGATGACAAAAATGCCAAGAACACTTGGCGTGTCCGAATTAGACTTTACCACAATAAAGTAACTAAATACATTTCTACCGATCACTATGTGACCAAAAGCCAGCTTACCAAGAAATTTGAAATCAAAGATCAGTTCTTGATTGATGTACTGGAAGAAACAATGAAAGGTTACCGCAAAAAAGTAACTGCTTTGGGCGGTCAGGCTGCGCGTTTTACTTGCATAGAAATGAAAGACTATGTTTTACAGGATGAACATCAAAAGATCGACTATTTTGTATTTGCAAAGGAATATATTGGTAAGATCAACACAAAAGGTACCCGTGATAACGCAAATACTACTCTAAATAGCTTTATTGATTTTATAGGAAGGCCAACTTTTGAGATTAACCAATTAACCCTGGCAACAATTAAGAAATATGAAGAGCATCTGCGTTCACCGCGTAGTATTACCAGGATGACAAATCCCGGTAAATACACAACGCGGACATATCCGCCTGCAACTGATACCGGAGTAAAAGACTACATGACCAAACTGAAGAATTGGTACGTAGAGGCAATGAAACATTATAATGACCGGGGGAAAGTGCTAATACCCTACAACCCATTTGACAAATACGTTGCCCCCAAACAACAGGCTACCCCTGATAAGAATTTGTCTGTCATACAGATATTGCAGCTTCGCGACTGCGGCAAAATTGAAGTTGGTAAATATAAACGTGTCGAGGTGACTGAGTTTGCCCGGGATGTTGCGATGTTATCTTTTTATCTGCTAGGCATGAACGCGATAGATTTATTCCAGGTTGATAGCTACAAGAAAGGCAGGATTAGTTACGACCGCGCTAAAACAGCCAGCAGGCGTACTGATAATGCCTACATATCAATAAAAATTGAACCAGAAGCTTTGCCGCTGATTGAAAAGTATCGTGACCCTTCCGGTAAAAGGGTGTTTCGCTTTTATTTAATGTATTCCAATCACGATGGATTAACCAAAGCACTCAATACGGGGCTAAAAGAAATTGGTAAACATTTAAAATGGGAAGACAACGCCACATTTATTTGGATGCGGTATTCCTGGCCCAACATAGCACGTAACGATTGCAGGGTCCCAACTGATGATGTCGCTCAGGGTATGAATCATAGCGACAACAACCACAAGGTTACTGATATTTACATTGCAAAGGACTGGACAATAATTGACGATGCTAACCGGAAAGTGTTAGATGAATTAAGCCGCGTTTCTCTTCTCAATATTAGTAAAATAGGCAATGCGGTTACTTGATTTCGCCAATGCTTCCAAACGCAAACTATCATACCTTAAATTGTGGTTTCTATCGCCATCCTTACAGGGCTTTATGAGGTTTTCTTCCACCCACCTCTCAACTAATTTTCGACCATAAAGCTTATAAGCTTGTGATGCTGAATAAAACGGAGGTGTCAGTCCAGCTGCTATTGACATCTGTTTAGCGCCCAGTTCCGCAGCATCAGTTAATAAATTTGAAAGTTCGTAAAGCTCTAGTGTTACAGGCATGTTTGTTTTTTTAAGGTCTACAATTATACATCTTAAAATTGGTTATCGCAACTAATTAATATAAATAAGCTAATAAACTTTGTAGGTTTATT
>NZ_CAIWNH010000531.1 GCF_903913935.1 uncultured Mucilaginibacter sp. | reverse complement strand
TTGCCCGAAGATGCCGGCAGCGATGCCGCCCCAGGCCCCGCACAGGCCGTGGAGAGGCCAGACACCAAGTACGTCGTCGATTTTCCAGCGGTTCTGGGTCAGGGTGAACATCACGCAGGCTACCGATAGCATAGATACAAACGTGCTGGTGATATTTACGGAGCCGCATGCTTACATCTCTCCAAAAAACTACGAAAAAGTTGAAAACGTACCGACCTGGAATTATTTAGCGGTGCATGCTTACGGCAAATTTAACATATTGGAAGGAGAAGAGCACAAAACCGCACTCCTCAAGGCCACTATTACAAATTTCGAGGCAGAATATATGAAACAATGGAATAGCTTGGCTGATCAATACAAGCGAAACATGATGAAAGGCATTGTTGCCTTTGAAGTTGTAGTGGATGACCTGCAAGCCAAAGCAAAACTTAGCCAGAACCGCAGTCAAACCGAACGGGAAAATATTGTCGGCGCGTTAAATCATTCAGATAATACCAGTGACAAAGACACTGCCGCATACATGGCATTATTGAGTAAAAAGACCTAAGATATAATCTGATATTTTTATTTTGCAATAACAGCTTTGGTTGACTTTCTAATCAAACTATTGAGCGTTAAGCCCTGGATGATGATTGAAAATATCACAATAAAATAACTCCCGCATAATATGATATGCCGGTAGGGGCTAAAGGGTAAAGACAATGCCAGGGCAATTGAGATCCCGCCACGCACACCTGCCCAGGTAAGGATATTGATATTACTAAAATTTACATGTAATGTGCGGTGCAGGAAAGTTACCGGCACAAAAATGCTGATCCAGCGGGCTGGCAGTATCAATACTATGGCAATTCCGCCTGTCAGCCAATAATTTGTGATATAAGGCAGGTTGACCATTTGTAACCCGATCATCACAAACAAAATCGTGTTGAGCATTTCATCTATCAACCGCCAAAACCGCTCTAACGCTTCCTGCGAATGCATCTTTTCGTCGACGTTTATGGTTCTGTTTCCAGTAAATAAACCTGCTGATACTGCTGCCAGTGGTATTGACAAATGCAGATACGCCGCAACTACAGAAATTATCATGACGAGCGATATGGATATGAGTACAATGGTTTGAAAATCAGTGACAGATTTCATTAATCGAAAAGCAATAAAACCTAAAGCGACTCCTAAGGTTAAACCGCCAAAAACCTCCCTTACAAATAACAGTGCAGTTTGTGCAAAAACGAAATGATCAACCCCTGATTTGATCACCTCGAGTATTGAAATAAAAAGCACCAATCCCACGCCATCATTAAATAACGACTCACCTGAAATGATCGTAGCCAAATTTTGAGGCAAACTGGAGTTTTTGATAATAGCACCAACAGCCACCGGATCGGTAGGCGAGATGAGCGCACCAAATAAAAGGCAGTAGATAAATGGAATTTTAATATGAAACAGCATGGCGGCGCCAAAAAATAATGCGCCAAAAATTACTGCAGACAGGATAACGCTTATTGTACTTAACGCAAAAACCGGGCGTAATTCCTTTCTTAATCTCTTTGAATCTGAATTAAAAGAGCCCGCAAAAAGCAAAAAACCCAGCATGATATCCAATACAGTACCCGAAAAATCGATATTCTTTGCTAGGATGGTAAGGTAATGTGCAATATCCGGATCTAATTTATCGATCGTAATGGTGGCGACAGAAACCAGGATAGCAATTGTGACGATGCCAATAGTGCCCGGAAGCTTAATAAAACGGGCATTGATATAGGAGTAAGTTGCGCTGGTAAGCACCAGCAACGCAATAATTAAAAAAAGATCCATTTGGCTATTCTTTACATCAGGATGTTAATGTAATATCGTAAACCGGGGATTGTTTTTAAAAATTGCTGATCATTATTTTGATTGTACCTCCGGCATCCGCGTCTCGGTATTAAAGTATCTAACGATTAGCCTGTTATCACTATTTTTTGTGAAATAATTAATGGCCCATCTTAATAATACAATACCTTTATTGGCAAAGCCAACCAGCGACAGGATATGTACCAGGCTCCAGATGACCCATGCAAAAAATCCCTGAAAATGGAATTTCCCCAGGTCGGCAACCGCTTTATTACGGCCAATGGTGGCTAATGAACCCTTGTCAAAGTATTTAAATGGTTCAGTGGCCTCGCCTTTTACCAAATGGGCAATATTTTTAGCCAGTGTATTACCTTGCTGAATAGCAGCCGGGGCTACACCCGGGTGCCCGTTAGGAAATTCCGCACTGATCATAGCAGCTACATCACCAATGGCAAATATATTATCATAACCTTTTACGCGGTTGATCTCATCCACGTATATACGATTTCCTTTTGAAACTGTATCAGCAGGAATGCCTTCGGGCATTTCTCCTTTTACCCCGGCCGCCCATAATACATTACGTGTTTTTAGGGTTTTGCCGTTATCGATAGTTAAATAGAAACCATCATAGCTTTGTACATGTGCACTGTTATAAATAATTACGCCGTCTTTTTCCAAAAACGCTTTTGCTTTTGCTGATGCCTGTGGCGACATGGCAGCAAGTAGCCTGTCTTTACCCTCCACCAGGTAAACACGCATATCATATTTGCTCAGTCCGTGATAGTCCTTCATTAAAATCAAATGCTTCATCTCGGCCAATGCGCCGCAAAGTTCCACTCCTGTAGGTCCTCCGCCAACAACTACAAAAGTCATCAGGGCAAACTTTTCCCTCATATCCGTAGTAACCAACGCGGTTTCCAGGTTTTGAAGGATGAGGCTGCGCAGATTCAAGGCTTCCGGGATATTTTTCATCGGCATGGCGTAGTGCTCGATTTCTTTATTACCGAAGAAGTTAGTATTTGACCCGGTGGCAATCACCAGGTAATCGTAACAGATCTCGCCTATGTTAGTAGTCAGTGTATTTGATTCCGGGTTGATCTTTTCAACATCGGCCATATTAAAACTAAAATTATCTTGCCGGATAAAGATCCTCCGGATAGGGAAGCCGATAGAATCTGCCTCCAGCGAACCCATAGCTACCTGGTAAAGCAATGGTTGGAAAGTATGGTAATTATGCCTGTCGAGCATTAATATGTCCACAGGAGCCTTCTTTAAGGCCTTTGCTAAGGTTAGTCCTCCAAATCCTCCTCCGATGATAACTACGCGTGGTTTTGGGCTTTTTTTGTGATCCTCGGAAATTGTAAACATGGGTATTTATAAAAATTCAATATTACATAAACTTTCATTAATCAAATGTAAACTTATGCTTTATCCATACACGACAACATTTTTAAAGCAGCTGAGTTTGCCCCCTGCATTAAAGTTTGATTACTAATGGTTTTTAATTTTCCTATTATTGATGATGTGTTAATATCAAATAAACAATTCGATTACAAATTCTATAGTTTTTAACTTTTTTTAAT
>NZ_CAIWNH010000530.1 GCF_903913935.1 uncultured Mucilaginibacter sp. | reverse complement strand
GATATGACCTTCCCTGAAACATTGTTTAAAGAAGGCTTAAGTGCAAAAAAACCTGTCGTTTATGCGCAGGGCAGCCTGGTGATCTGCAGCATTCAGAATATAGGTTTTGAAAACTGGGCACGGGTATTGCTCACCGGGAGAATAAACAAGATAGCGATTGCCAACCCGGCAATTGCCCCCTACGGCAAAGCTGCGACAGAGGTGCTGAAAAAGAAGGGCATTTTAGCCGATGTACAAACTAAGATAGTTACAGGTGAAAGTATTTCGCAGGTAAACACCTATATTACTACAGGCGTTGCTGATGTTGGTTTTACCACCCAGGCTTTGGTAAAAGATCCTAATAATAAAACAAAGCTGTACTGGGAGGTGATCGACCCTAAAATTTACTCGCCCATTGAACAGGGCATGGTTTTATTAAAACATGGTGAGGATAATGCTAATGCTGAAAAGTTTTATCAATACATTTTGAGTGCCGCAGCTAAGGCTATTTTTAAAGAGTACGGGTATCATGTGGAATAAGTAGTTATGAAAAATGGTTTAAAGTGCATCCTGATTTTTTTATTTTTTATACTTGCGTCTTGTAGTGATGATAGGGAAATAACGCGGCTTTTAAATAGCAATATTCCGAATGAAATAATAGAAGGTGCATATAAAGCCGGCAATTCAGGCGAGAAAAAATATGTGCCCTTGCTTTTGCATGATGCCGCCAATGGGAGTGAAGGAACATCCTTGCATTTTGCTCGTTTTACAGTTTATACTGAAAAGATGTTTGCTTTAGAACGTATTTTACATGTTAAACCTCCGCATCCATTTGGTGGAATCAAAACTCAACCAGATTCAGTTAATATTAGGTTTTATGTTGCTTTATGGCAACAAATTCACGATAAGGAAAATAAATCATATTAATGGATCTCAACCCCATATGGCTCACTTTAAAATTGGCAGGTATAACTAATGTATTGCTTTTGGCAATAGGCTTGCCGGTTGCTTGGTGGTTATCAAGAGGGCGGTCAATTTTTAAGGTGATACTGGAAGCAATTATAACCATGCCGCTGGTTTTGCCCCCATCGGTATTGGGGTTTTATTTGCTGCTGGCATTCAGCCCGCAACACGGAATGGGTAAATGGCTGCAGCAAACTTTTGACGTGCAGTTTGTATTCTCGTTCAAGGGATTGGTGCTCGCCTCCGTAATTTATAGCATGCCCTTTATGCTTGGGCCTATAAAATCGGCTTTGCAGCAGTTGCCGGTATCGCTGTCGCAGGCCTCTTATTCCCTGGGGAAAAGCAGGTGGCAAACATTTATCCATATTTTATTGCCCAACATCAAACCATCTTTGCTCACTGCCATTGTGCTAACTTTTGCACATACATTAGGGGAGTTTGGCGTTGTGCTGATGATCGGCGGCAATATCCCCAATGTAACCCGTGTGGCCTCTATCGCGGTGTATGATTCGGTGGAGCAAATGGACTACTCAACAGCTAATGCCTATTCGCTTATCCTGTTTGCCATCACGTTTATACTGGTAGTTTCTGTGTTCGTTTTTAATAAGTACCGTTTAAAAAGCCCGCTGGAATGATCAGGATAGATATAGAGAAAAAGCTAAAAACCTATCAGGGTAAGCAGGTGCTAAAAATTGCCGGGCAATTTGAACGGGGTAGTATTACAAAAATTTACGGTCCATCCGGCGCGGGGAAAACTACTTTTTTAAAGGTAGTAGCCGGCTTTCTTCAACCTGAAAAAGGAAATATTGTTGTAGACGACATTATCTGGCTGGATACTGTGTCAAAAATTTCGCTGCCGCCCCAGCAGCGGATGGCAGGTTTTGTTTTCCAGGACTATGCACTTTTCCCAAACATGGCGGTGCTGGAGCATTTGCAATATGCGACAAAGGACGCTGCATGGATTGACAGGCTGCTGGCTATCGGTCAACTCGAAACCTTAACTACCCACAAACCCGAATACCTCTCCGGCGGGCAGCAGCAGCGTTTGGCCATTTTAAGAGCATTAGCAACGAAACCCAAGTTGTTATTGATGGATGAACCGTTTTCAGCGCTGGATCCCAAAATGAAAGCTGAATTGATTGGAGAATTACAGTTGTTATTTAAAGAGCTTGGCACAACCGTTTTTATCGTAAGTCATAACCCGCAGGAATTGGAAGGCCTCGCAGAAAATGAATTGATGATCCCATAGGGGTTATCGTTAGCGCCGAAGGGATAAAGTTTGTTTTAAAGACTTTGGGCAAACACAGCAGCACAAAAAAAATGCAAAATTAATAGTATCAAGAAGTTTTTCATGGCAGGCGTAAGACGTATGGAGCTTTCAAAACAAAAATAGCGACTAATACCTAATTTATGGAATTTAATATAGCGCCTACCGTAGCCCGTTTGGTATAATCTTTATCGAAATGTACATAAATGATCCTTCCGGAAGGTGCGATTACGTAAGTTGCGGGCACAGGCAACACGTGATCGGTATTGCCATTGTTTTTCTCCAGGTCGACACCGTAGCTTTTTAACTTAGCATTAAGGGCATCATCCACCCGGTAGTTTACATCATATGCTTTCATGATCTGGTAACCTGTATCCTGGATAATAGAAAACGATGCATTGGTTTTACCAACAGTTTTTTGGATGTTTTCGCCTGTTTCAGGGGTTACACCAATTACGTAAACGCCTTTACTGGTTAATAACTGGAGCGAGTCCTGTAATTCTTTGATCTGTTTATTGCAATAAGGGCACCATTGCCCGCGATAAAAAAACAGGACGATTGCTTTGTGGGATTTGAGCAGTTTTTTCAAATCTACTGTCTTGCCTGAATTATCCTTACCACTAAATAAAGGAGCCTGGCTGCCACTTTTTAATCCCGATTGACCTGAAACCTGGGTATATAATGCTATGCCGAGTAAAATAAGTATATATTTTTTCATATTCGATTTTATTAGTCTTAAATGCAGGATGATGTAATGAAGGGGGCGGGCCCCCTTCATTACACCACCAAACATGCTTACATTTTACCTGAAGAATCCTTTGCCATTTTCATTTTGCCGGAATTCATCTTATCCATTTTTTTGTCGGCTCTCATTTTACTTTTTGCCATTTTGCCGGATTTCTTTGTCTCCATTTTGTCCATCTTCATTTTGTCTTTTGCCATTTTGCCGGTGTCACTCACTGCGGAAACAGAAGCGGGATTAAAAGATTTTGCCTGAACGTTAAGGGTTAATGACGCGATAACTACTGCTGCGATAACCGCGCCTGAAAAAATTGATTTCATACTTTGTTTTTTAGTTTTTTAATGATTTTTACCACTTGGTCGGGCAAACTTCAGAAACCTTACAAAATATTATAATTGACACGAATTTCACGAATGATGACAAATTTTCACTCATCTGCTTAGCCCATTTCGATAAAAGCGCGATTTCCCGCAACTCGATGGCGTTCATCAAATTCGAGCCCATTCGATCTTATTCGTGAAATTCGTGTTAATTTTATTTGTTTAATTCTTCCTCAATCTTTTCCTGCAATTCCTTTTTAAAGGTATCATCCAGCCCGGAGTCAGGTTGCATAGCGCTTTTAAAAAGTTCTTTTACCAGGTTATTGATTATATGGCTTTGTTTTTGGAAGATCCTGCAAAAGGAACAGCCAAAAAGGTGGATGCGCAGTTCGATCGATTCCCGAAAGCTCAACCTGGTAGTTGACTTCTTTTCGATCAAATAGGTAGCCTGTTTGCAATTATGTATAATTTTTTTCAGATAGCTCATAATTCAATCACTTTAGATCCAGTTTTTTTGAAGACAGGCCCTCAGGTTCAATTTGGCGCGATGGATGATCACCCAAAAGTTTGAGGCCGTTACTTTGAGTTCGGTACAGATAGTGTCTGTTGCTTCCTCGTCTATATGCTTCATGGTAAAAACAGCTTTCCATAATACGGGCAGCTTTTGCATGCATTTTTGCAGGATGTGCTCAAATTCTTTGTTAACCAAATGGTCTTTATCTTCAATGCCAAATTCCTTTGGCCCGTGTTCGGCTTTCCAATGCCCATCCTCTTCAAAGAAATCCTCCCGGTTTTCTTTTTCTTCGTTATCTATTGTTTTCAACCCCTGTGATTTTTTCCTGTAAACATCAATGATCTTGTTTTTAAGGATGGCTGTCAGCCACGTTCGCTCGGAGCTTTTACCTTCAAAGCTTCCTGTTTTTTGCAATGCGGCTAAAAAAGTTTCCTGCACCAAATCTTTGGCCAGATCTTCATCGTTAATACGGGTTATAGCAAAGGAGTAAAGATAATCGGCATGGGACGAAACCCATTGATGTGGATTTAAAAGCATAATAAATTAAATAGGCACGAATTTATAGACACTAATTTCACGAATAGGTTCGAATATACACGAATCTATTTGGTGAAAATCCGAGCGAGATAGACTTCACTTTATTCTTTAGTCGTTAATATAGGGAATACCTTACAGCATACACGGAATTTAATGCGAAAGAAATTAATCAACCGGATATGATTAGTGTCAATTCGTTCTCATTCGTGAAATTCGTGTCCATTCATTATTGTACAAGTTCATTCACTCCATTTCAACAGCATAAAAAATTTTACATTTATTGTAAGGTTTAGGGAAAGTTTCCGACTGATAGAGCAAAACGTTAAATTTAATTCATAAATCTATGAGATCAGGAAAGATATTTATACTGGCAGCTTTTTTAACCACAGCCGCCCTGGGTACAAAAGCATTTATCGGCGCAAAGCTTTTAGCCAGGATCAATAATGAAGATAAAGGCTTTGCCGTTGTGGAGCTTTTTACTTCCGAAGGATGCTCCAGCTGCCCGCCGGCGGATGCTTTGGTGGCCAAAATAGAAAAGGAAGACAAAGATCTGCCTGTTTATATCCTGGCTTATCATGTTGATTACTGGAACCGCCTGGGCTGGAAAGACGGATTCAGCAGTGCTGATTATTCAAAAAGACAAAATGAATATGCCGGTTATTTACACCTGCAGCAAATTTATACGCCGCAAATAATAGTAAACGGTAAAACGGAATTTGTAGGGTCGGAAGAAAGCACTCTGAGGAATGCGATAAAAACCAATCTTCAGGCAGCTTCGCCCGCGCAGCTTTCTCTGGGCATTTCGGCTATTGAGAAAGGGCAGGCCGCCATAAAATACAGCGCGGAGGGAACTGACAAGAATACCGTATTGCTGATAGCGGTACTGGAAAAAAGTGCACAGACAAAAGTTGAGAGGGGCGAAAACGGAGGCCGCACGTTATCGCATATACAGATCGTGCGCAAGCTGCAAAAGGTGGTATTAAATGCCAAAAATGGTGAAGTAAATGTATCTTTACCAAATGGTTATGATGCCAATGGATGGGAGATTATTGGTGTGTTGCAAAACACATTAACCGGCGCTATTACCGGCGCAGCTAAGGCAAAGGGGGCCGCTACAAATATCTGAAATAACAAATGAACCTTAAAAGGAGCATAATTTAGTAATGAAAACGATAAAAGAAAAGCACTCATTAGCAATGCGCTGGTGCCACTGGGTAAACTTCCCAATATTAACCATTATGATATGGAGCGGGATGCTGATCTATTGGGCTAATGATATTTATTCGGTCACCATTTTCGGGCATACGTTTGTTAAGTTCTTCCCAGATTGGTTTTACCATACGCTGCACATACCACAGCGGCTGGCCGAGGGGATGGCCTTTCATTTCCTGTTTATGTGGTTTTTTACGTTGAATGGAATATTCTATATCCTGTACACGGTAATTTCCGGCGAATGGCGCGAACTGTTACCTAAACGAAACTCTTTTAAAGAGGCCTGGCTGGTATTGCTGCACGATCTGCACATCCGCAAAACGGCGCCGCCGCAAAATAAATACAATGCCGCGCAGCGCGTTGCTTATACCTCCATCATTATAATGGGTATTGGGTCGGTAATTACGGGCCTGGCCATTTATAAACCGGTGCAATTTTATTATTTAACCTGGTTATGCGGCGGTTATCATTTGGCCAGGATCTTTCATTTTGCTTTAACCATAGGCTATGTATTATTTTTTGTGATCCATATTGTGCAGGTGATCCTGGCGGGATGGAAAAATTTCAGCTCCGTAATTTCAGGATTTGAAGTAGTTAATGAAAAACCCAAACCAGCAATTCGAACAGTAAACGACGATGAAAACGCCAAATAAAAAAATAAAAAAGGAGCTCACTATCGAGCAGAAAATCAACAGGCGCAATTTTATCTCTTTTAGCGCATTCACTGTATTTGCTGTGGGCGTTTTTGAAGGTTGGCGCTGGCTGTACAAATCGCCAACCGAAACAGCAGGTATAACCGGAGAAGCGCACCGTCCGTTGAGAAAGGCGCTAAACAAAACAGAAATATTTTTCAGACGGTTAGTTTTCAACGAAAATCACCTGGTAAAAACTTACCCTAAAGAGATGGCTGCCAAACGGGTAAGGTATAACAGCGATATCGGGATAGAAGCCAAAAAGAAATTCGATCCGGCAACCTGGAAACTACACGTAATAAAAAAGGGCGGCGAAATACTGCAGGTTTCTATCGATGAATTAAAGGCACTGCCGAAAACGGAGATCGTATATGATTTTAAATGTGTTGAGGGCTGGGACCAGATCCAACATTGGGCAGGGGTAAAATTCAGCGATTTTGTAAAACACTACCAGCTGGATGACTATGCCAAAATGGAATATGTAGGCATGGAAACACCAGACAAGGCGTATTATGTTGGCATTGATATGCCGAGTGCCATGCACCCGCAAACGCTGCTTGCCTATGAGGTTAACGACAAACCCGTCCCGCTTGACCATGGCGCACCGCTGCGCCTGATTATCCCGGTAAAATATGGTATAAAAAATCTGAAACGGATAGGTACCATCACCTTTAGCAATACCCGCCCGCGCGATTACTGGGCCGAGGAAGGGTATGATTATTATTCGGGATTGTAGGGTAAAGTCATAGGCCTGTAGTCCAAAGTCTTAAGGCTGATTTGGACTAATGTTGAATATAGTTCGGATCTTCAGGGCCGATGCAGCCAGCGCATCAAGATTTAGGAGTGGATTTGCAATTTGCGCTAACCCATACCCTTCTGTAATATACAGATCGTCGTTATAAGCGATAAAAACGTTTCTTTTATCGTCTTCCCAGGCATTTGTCCGGAGATTTTTATCACTTCGATGCCAAATAAGGGGGTGAGCCAACTAATCTTTACAAACAACGGCCAGGGTTTGGATATGGATAAAACAAAAGATAAAATATTCGGCTTTAACCAAAAGTTTAACGATAGCCCGGATAGCAAAGGTATTGGCCTATACCTGGTATATAAGCATATCACCAGCCTGGGCGGTAAAATTTCGGTAAATAGCCCGCCAAATGAATGGACTGAATTTGTAATCTCCTTTAAGGAGTGAAACCCTGTAATATTTTAATAATCAATAGGTCTCGCTTAGCGGCGGTACTCCTTTGTGTGCAGGCGTTTCTTGAGGTGTTTTGCTTTTGAAGAGTGATTTTGCCTTATCCCAAAGGCCAACCATCGTGTCTTCAGTTATAAAATGAGAGGCTTTTTGAGAAACAAGGCCAACAAGCGTTTTTATGATAAAGCCTGAATTTCTGAAAACGGTTTTATTCAAGGTAAACGGTAATACAAAACGCGAGATCAGGCTAACGATATCCTGGTCAAAAAAGCCGGTCTCTTTGTGGCCATCGGCATTTCCAGGCGTATGAAATATCGATATGATGGACGATAATATAGCACCCGGGCTTCTGAACCGCTGGGATAATGCGATACTCTGCTCCTGCTCAACTCCCTTAAGCCTGGATATTTCGTTCCGCAAATCATCAATATTTCTAACAGGTATATCCATTTGCTTTAGTCTTTAAATATCTTTTGTATAAATGCATTAACGATAGGTTTTTCAAGCCTTTTTTTATTGTATTTTATGGCTAAGGCAATAATTAAATACAAAACAGATACACACCCAAAGCCCATCCACCAGGCGTGAAATAAACTGCCTAAATAAAGCGCCAGGGTAAAGCTGGCAAATAAAAATGCCAGTACCATACTGATAACGGTTACCAGATCAGAAATAAGGCCTGCTGCTATCGTGGTTCCGCCTTCAATAGCCTGGTATTTAGCCAGCTTTATGCGGGTTTCCGCATAATCTTTAAGCTGATCAATTAATGGTGGCGGAGTATCATTTTTTGCTTCCATATCGTTATTTGCTGTAATCAATCAGCCTTTGGTTTCAAGTTTGCAGAAATTTTCCGGGAGCTTAAAACCAAAGACTAATTATTTCTATCATGCGTGTTCAAGATCATCCTGAAATTCCTGCTCAACGCCGTTTATTTTGGTCTTAATATTATCAACAACTTTGTTCTTTAAATCCAACAGGTTGTCAATTTCTTTTGAGGCAGTTTCTTTAATTGAATCGCCCAGGTTTTTTAGTGATTCTGCAAGCTTATCACGTGTTTCATTTCCCTTGTCAGGTGCAAATAAAATACCCAATGCCGCCCCTGCCGCCAATCCTACCAGCAAAGCAGCCAAAACTTTTGTGTTATCTTTCATAGACTATAAATTTAAAAGTTGATTAATTGTTTTTTAATTATGATTAAATATCCTGCCAAATGTTACCGGTCTGACTAATTGTCTCAAT
>NZ_CAIWNH010000529.1 GCF_903913935.1 uncultured Mucilaginibacter sp. | reverse complement strand
TGTTTTGTCGATAACAGCTTCGCCGATTTTCTGACCATCAACAGCAAGCTCATTCAATGCTTCCAGGGAAGCAGGGTTGTTTTCAACGGCAACGGTAGCGATCGCGTTAGCAAAAGCAATAAATTCAGCGTTTTTAGCCACGAAATCAGTTTCGCAGTTCAATTCGATAATTACACCACGTTTGCCATCAGCCGAAGTACGTGCGATAACCACACCTTCGTTTGATTCACGGTCCTGGCGGCTGGCAGCCACTTTAGCACCTTTTTTTCTTAAAAAATCAATGGCAGCTTCAAAATCACCATTGGTTTCAGTTAAAGCTTTTTTGCAATCCATCATACCCGCACCAGTTTGCTGGCGCAGTTTGTTTACGTCGGCTGCAGATATTGTTACTGTAGACATTGTTATGTGTTTTTAATGTTGTAGTATTTGTAAATGATATAAGGGCTGCAAAGGTTGTAAGGGTTTTAAATTTACAACCTTTACAACCCTTACACCTATGTATTACTCAGCGGGCTCAGTTCCGGTTTCAGCGGCAGCTTCAGCAACGGCAGCGTCAACTTCTGCAGTGCCTTTACGTGCTCTTTTGCCACCTTCGTTCGGTGCCCGTTCAATCGTTACTGCTTCAGGAGCATCAGCTTTTGCTTTCGCAACTGCTGCTTCTTTCTCAGCTTCGTCTTCTTTTTCGCGTTTGCGTTCTTCCAAACCTTCAACAATCGCCTGGATGATGATACCGGTGATCAATGAAATTGATTTGGTTGCATCGTCATTTGCAGGGATAGGGAAATCGATGTTTGAAGGATCAGAGTTGGTATCCACCATCGCGAAGGTAGGGATATTCAATTTTAATGCTTCAGAAACAGCGATGTGTTCCTTTTTAACGTCGATCAAAAATAAAGCTGCAGGTAAACGGTTCAGGTCAGAGATGCCACCTAATAAAGTTTCCAGTTTAATACGCTCGCGCTGTATCATCAGCCTTTCTTTTTTCGAAAGGTTTGCATAAGTACCGTCTTTGGTCAATTTATCGATGTTTGACATCTTTTTGATCGACTTGCGTACGGTAGCAAAGTTGGTTAACATACCACCTAACCACCTTTCGGTGATAAAAGGCATGTTTACCGTTTTTGCATAATCAGCAACGATATCTTTCGCTTGTTTCTTTGTAGCTACGAATAATACTTTACGTCCTGACTTTACAATTTGTTTTATAGCTGCAGCAGCTTCTTCAACCTTGGTTAAGGTTTTATTTAAATCGATAATGTGGATACCGTTGCGCTCCATAAAAATGTACTGCGACATTTTTGGGTCCCATTTGCGGGTAAGGTGACCAAAGTGTACACCTGCATCCAGTAAATCCTGATATGTTGTTCTTGCCATTTTGTTGTCCTCCTTTGATTAACGTTTACTGAATTGGAATCTCTTACGTGCTTTCTTGCGACCTGGTTTTTTACGTTCAACCATACGGTCGTCACGTGTCATGATACCTTTAGCGCGCAGGGCTGGTTTCTTTTCAGGGTCGAGTTCAACGATAGCTTTCGCGATGGCTAAACGAACGGCTTCTGCCTGTCCTTTTACGCCACCACCTGCAACGTTAACTTTTACATCGAATTTTCCGGTTGAACCAGAAACTTCAGTGCTTTGCATAACGATGTATTGTAATGGCAATGTTGGAAAATACTCCTTGTAATCTTTACCGTTTACGGTAATTGCACCGGCTCCATCTGTTAAGTAGATGCGTGCAACTGCTGTTTTTCTTCTGCCCGAAGTGTTAGTTGTTGGCATTTTTTCTTTTCTCCTTAAATTAAAAGTTAAATGGTTGTTGGGTTTTGTGCTGCATGAGGATGCTCGGCGCCCGCATAAACATGCAGGTTACCAAATAATGCTTTGCCCAAACGACTTTTAGGTAACATACCACGCACGGCTTTTTCAATTACGCGTGTTGGATGCTTTGCCATTAACTCCTTAGGAGAAATGAATTTCTGACCACCCGGATAGCCGGTGTACGAAACATACTGCTTGTCGCTGAATTTGTTTCCGGTCAGTTTTACCTTGTCTGCATTGATAACGATCACGTTATCGCCGCAGTCTACGTTTGGGGTAAAGTCTGGCTTGGTTTTTCCACGGATGATCATGGCGATCTTCGTAGACAAGCGCCCCAAAATCTCGCCCTGTGCGTCAACAACAACCCATTGCTTGTTAACGGTCTTCTTATTGGCTGAGACAGTTTTGTAACTTAACGTATTCACTTGCTTTAAATTAAATTAATTAAACGTTTATTATACCCCGCATTTTCGGGACTGCAAAGATAGGGCTTTTTGTTTAATTGTCAAATGGTTTTTGTGATTTTGGATTGCACCGATTGTTTTTGTTGATTGCACCGATTTTGTGTTTAAGGATTACATCGATTTTTGAGGATGATTTCACCGATTTGGTTCGACGGATCACTCCTATTTTTGTGGTTGATTTTACCGGTTAGGACGGAGGGGTATTTGTTGGCGGGTGGCATATTTGGGTTATGTAGAGACGCGATGCTTCGCGTCTCCTATGTTGTTTGACAGTTGGAAGGTTTTTAGGTTGGGATTTTGGTGTGTTGGTTAAATAGGGTTTAGGGAAAGGGATAATTGGTATTTCGTTTTTTACTTGTATATTGAATAGGTTATGCGTTTTAAAATATGAGGCACTTTTCGGTTATATTGGCTATATTATGTATTCCGTTAGGGGGTTACTTGTTTGTTGTTGGCTTTACAGAGCCAATCGATCCTACCGTAAACAATATAATAGTTGTTGGAGGCTTCTTATTAATGGGCGGTGCCGTAACCTATTTATTGGTTCGGATAATTAAGAGTTTTGTGAACTGATGTCTTTGTCACACATCGTGAATAATTCAGAAAGCCTGTTGGCAAGTTTTTACCTGCCTGCCGATACGCTGGCCGTCAACTGATTTTGGGCGTTGCCTGCGGCCCGTGCTATCCGCTCATACTGCGCGAGGCCTTATTCACCGGCGGGTATCCGCTGCTATCACTAACGCTGATCGTCTGAACTCGAATTTTTCACTTATTGTTTGATTTTTTTTTAAAGGTGTTAAAGAAGGCTGCGCCGTTCTTGGAATTAAAGAATTAACAGAATTCAAAAATTCGCTGAATTCTAAAAATTCGAGTTCTGACAAAAAGCCGGGCCGCCATCAGCGTCGACGTAAAACAACGCATCCATGAACTTGCCGCGCAGGGCCCCTCCATCCGCCAGGTCGCCTACTACCTTCGCATCGACAGTTTAACCCAAAGGGTGTTGGTGAAGTTGAAGGACGGGAGGGGGGGGGGGGTAAAACTCGGCCTTTGATCTTGGATTGATCGGAACGCTCAAATTGTTGTGTGTCCAAGTGGCACACTTGGACAGGCAGGGGGTAAAACTCGGCATTTGACTTTGGTTTGAGCGGAGTCTTGCACATTCAAATATTTTAATATAATTTAACATCGCTAATCGACTATCTTAATCGTATGACTTATTCAACCAAATTCGGTTCGCGGTAATGCGCAATAGCAATGATTTCGCCTTTAAACTATTGTTTTTTATCCACTTTTACAAAAGTGGATTTTATTCAACCAATTTAGTACGCCACAAAGAAAAATGAAATATATCGGTGTTATTTTACTTTTCTGGTTAAATATCAATCAGGTAGGACAAGACTTATATGTTTGTAAAAACGCAAGGATCACTCTTTTTTCCAGTGCATTAATTGAAGATATCAAAGCAGTTTCAACGGATGGAGTCTCAGTATATAATCCTGGGACGGGCGAATTATACTTTAGTGTTGGAATAAGTACGTTTCAGTTTGACAAGGCATTTATGCAGCAACATTTTAATTCGGATTATATGGAGAGTGATAAATACCCGAAAGCCATATTCAAAGGTCAAATACAGGAACACATCGATATTAGTAAAGACGGTACTTACGCAGTAAGTGCTGCCGGTGACCTTACTGTACATGGTGTATCCCAAAAAAGAACAGTTCGGGGCAGTCTGATAGTTAAAAATGGCATTATTACGCTGTCATCGGAGTTTATGGTGAAATGTGCTGATCATCATATAGATATACCTCAAATTTTATTTTATCATATTGCCGAGAATATTAAAATAACTGTTTCGGCTACTTACAGTCTTTATAAAATCAACCCATCAAAATAAATATCAGGAATGAAGAATTTTTTTACATTATTAGCCTTTCTTATAGTAAGTACGGGGTTATTGGCTCAGAAAGCCGACTCAATAAAAAAAAGCACCTCTGCCGATTCATTATTCAATGCGATGAACAGTGATAACAAACACGAACCTGTTGCTATTTTTGAATCTTCCAGGCTTATTTTATCGCAAAGCACCGAAACGATTAAAAAGAATAATTTTAATGTCCTGATAATGCATCGTTTTGGCGATGTTGGCGGGGACGACGGCAGCGGCAAATCTCTATTTGGCCTTGACTATGTTGCTGATTTGTATATCGGTTTTGAATATGGACTAACAAATAACCTGAATATCGATATCGGGAGGAGCGCAAAGCCCGATGAAGGGGGACTGATCAGTCTTGAGGTGAAATATGCTTTACTGCACCAAACAAGTGACGAAAGTTCACCATTTGCACTGACTTTGATAGGGACAACCGGTATTAGGCCATACGGCGACTTTGACAGATTTAGCGACCGTGTATCGTATTTTGCACAGGCCATTATTGCCCGAAAGATTTCACGCAGATTGTCTTTACAGGTAGCGCCTTCATTTGTACAAAATAATTTGCCGCTACCAGACACCCTCGGAAGTAAGAAAGGGTTTTTCTCAGTATCTGCCGCCGCGCGGCTGAAGGTGACTAAATTAATGAGTATAATTGTTGACTATGCGCATCCGTTTTCTTCTTTCAGAAACAGCAGCAGGTTTAGCGACCCCCTTGGATTTGGTATCCAGTTAGTAACCGGTGGCCACGTGTTTACGATGAATATTACAAACGCCAGAACGGCTAACGAAATTAATTATTTAAGCAATACCACCGCAGATTATTTAAGAGGAAATTACAGGATCGGTTTTACTATAGCAAGACTGTTTGATTTTAATCATAGAGAGAATTATCAGCCGAGAAGATAATTATTAAGGCAACTTTATTATTAGATTGGAAATTAGAGTTTTTGAAGAGGACTGTTTGGAAGTGCGAATAAAAAACAAACAAATAGTTATTATTAATAAACCTCTTCCAGCTCTATTGCATCCACTTTTTCGTTGTTTTGCCTCAAAACCAGGTCCAATTCGGTGGAGGATATTTCCAGCAACCTTAAGAATTCTTCCCTTTCATGATCGCTTGCCTCTTTAAGTAATGAGACTAAGCTAAGAATCGAACAAAGTGGTTTTCGGAGTTCATGGGAATTTGACCAGGCGATTTGCAAAAGAGCCTCATTGGACGTTTTAATCTTTTGATAGGCATCCTTCAATTTTCTCTCTTTTTCAATCAGCGAAGTAATATCTGTCGCCATTACCAGGTTGCAGTGCTGGTTAGTAAATAAAACAGGATAAGAAACAATAGATACGATAAAAGTTACTCCTGTGGCTTTTACATGTTCCCTAATGCCCGCAAGTTGAAATTCTTCATGGGGTTCATTTATATAGTCTTTAAGTATAATGTAGTCAGCTTGTGAGTTGATATCATTAACGGTCATTTTTAAAAACTTTTTCGTGCTGTATCCGTATTTTTCAACGGCTGCTTTATTAACCTTAACAAACCGCAATTTTTCATTATATATCCAAAGGGGATTGGGATTGGATTCAAATAGTTGCCGGTATTCTTCTTCTGATTTGGTTAGTTTACGTTGCTGATTTTTAATTTTAACATACAAAACATAGCACATAATGATTACGAAGATTAAGTCATTTAAACTCCGATAGGAGTCCTGTTCGAGTGGTGCTAAATGTCTTAAAAATAAGGTTATAATAGGGTTACTGAATAAAGCCCAGCAAATACCGATTATCAAAAAGAAGGTAGGGATTTTTGCCGATTTAAACATTTTTGATTTAGAATGATTTTTTATATAATATTTTAACGTAAAAAAAGTGTTGAAAGTTACTTTTTTAAAGAATGTGATTTACAGCTCCCTCTTCTTTTACTATTTCCCTGCAGTACTTTCCCCACTACGGACGAAATGCCTGGAGACTCTGTCACTTTTCGAACGTTTCCCATTCCCTTGCCTTGCAACAACGCAATAAAATGCAACGGCCTTATGGTCAGTCTGCAGCGTCATTCATCACTTGCATTATTAAACTAAAACGCTATCTTTAGGCAAACCAAACCGCCCTGTAAACCAATGCGATATCCGTTTGCGGGCTACAATATACAACCAATATTAACCTGTAATCTTTTTATCACATGGCACATCAATGCAATATTTCTATCAGCAATGCTCATAACCCATTTGCGCTCACTTTGCAAAGCATCTCGTACGAAGGCAGTTTTAGCAATGTGGTGCCCGCCGGGGCGACCATACAAAACGGGATGCAAATACCGGCAGGCGGTACATTGAGTTTTGTGTTAACCGGCGGCGATATTGAGTCAGCATCGGCTACCCTGGTGTGGTTAACCGGTACTGCCGAAGGCAATACGCAAGCCGAAATTACTATGACGTTTGCAAACAAAAGCATCCTGCTGTTAGGCAATAAGGTTGATTTAAGCGTGGCGCCGGCAGGCACCAACTCATCTTCGGCTTTGCCCGCTTATGGCGTTTCTTATTTCTACGCTTCGTCGGGTAACGGTGGCCCCAGGGGCCGCGATCATATCAATAAAACCGGGGAGCATTCGCCGGTTAACGCAGACTACGCTGTGGTAGCCAATAGCTTTGTTGCACAACCTCCTGCAACGCCTTTTTTGCCGGGGATAACCAATGTAGTGATGCTGATGATGGAAAACCGGTCGCTGGATAACTTGTTGGGACAAATATATGCGTCGGCAAACCCCGCCCATGTTTATCCCGAAGGCAGCGCGCGGGCGTATGATGGCCTGCCGCTTACGTTCAGCAACGCTTTACCCGGCCAACCGCCTGTAGTTGTTAGCCCGGTGCCCGAAGGCCAATGGGAAGTTCCGAATCCCGATCCCGGTGAGCCCTGGTACGATGTGAACCAGCAGGTTTTCAATATTCCGCCTACCATTGACAATCCATACTCCACACCTCCTGAAGGTGCTATCCCTGATATGGAGGGCTTCCTGGCAAATTATAAAATCCAAACCGACGCATATAATAAAAAATACCATAAGAATAGCGACCCGGCGCAGATCATGCAGTATTACACGCCGGCCCACTTGCCGGTATTGAGCAAACTGGCCACCAGTTACGCGGTAAGCGATGCCTGGTTTTGTTCGGTGCCTTCGCAAACGTTTTCGAACAGGGCATTTTCTATTGCCGGTACGTCGAATGGATTTGTCGATAACTACAATAAATACGGGGAACATCCGATAGATACCATCCAGCCCAGCATGCGCAGCATCTTCCACGTGTTAAGCAATAGCGGTAATAACGATTGGGGGATTTACTGGCACCGGCATGCACTTGAGCCCTTACCCATCACCGCCGAGATCTTCCCACAGATAAGGGACCTGATGATAGAGAAATCCGGTAACTTTAACCAACTAAAAACATTTTATGACACCATAGATGAAGGAGGTACTTTGCCTGCATTTTGCTACCTGGAGCCCGTATTTTACCCGGAAGTGGTGCTGGGCAAAACGCTTGTTTCAGCCAGCGATTATCATCCGCCCTATAACGTTTGCCCGGGCGAACAGCTACTTGCCCAGGTTTATAATAAGCTGGTGAACTACAAAAACTGGGATACTACCCTGTTTATTGTAACCTTTGACGAACATGGCGGCACGCTTGACCACGTGACGCCCGGCCCAACCATTGCCCCTGATGAAATGACTGATTGGTCGGGCTTTACCTTTAACAGGCTGGGCGTGCGCATACCTACACTGCTGATCTCGCAGCGTGTAGCACCAGGTACGGTATTCCGTTCGCCGGGCACCGGCAGTGCAGATAATGTTCCTTTTGACCATACCTCTTTTGTACGAACCATCCTTGGCTGGCAGGGCATTGATGTAAGCGGCGGTGTAATGGGCGCGCGCGCCATACAGGCGCCCGATTTTTCGGGCGTACTTGCAGACGGCCCCATAAATAACGCTACCGTTATACTTGAGCCGCTGAGCTGTCCCAATACCAATGCCGATTTGCCGCTCAACGACCTGCAAAAATGTATGCTGACCATGCTGGCCCGCTACATCAGCGGCGCCGAACCGGGTAGTGATGAACATAAAAAAGCAGCTGATGGCCTGGCCGCTTTTAATACGGTGAATGAACTGACGGAGTACGTGAAGAAGGCAATGCGAGCTATTTAGTATCAGTCGTCCGTAGTTTGGAAACTACGGACGACTATGCTCGATTAGTCCTCTTATGCTGTTCCATATTTGTAAACCCAATACAGGATTAATCATCAAAAAGTGTAAACCTTTTTCAGGACGTGACACAAAAATTCGTCCTGGTGAAAACATGGGAGAATTGATTATCAATCAATTACATGATTGCGCTCAAAAATGTCGATTTCGATATGTCAAGTGGAACACATGTCCCTGCCCCCGCCCCTTTTGTAACAAAACCATGGATATTATTAAATACTTTGTATTTTGCCTAAGTTTACAACTACTAATTTATTTATTGATATGCCCGGATATTTAAAAGTTAACAGTTATTTATTAATGGCTGCCGTTATAGGCGGCTTCGCGGCCAGCTCGTGTAAAACCAAGAAAGAGGCAGAAACGCTTACCGTTAAAACCACTACACCCAACGGAACGACCACCACAGCCACCGTTGGCAAAGACAAAAAGGAAGGCATTAAGAAATTCAGCGATGTGATCCCTGAAAAGACCAAGGTTGACAAGGGCCTTTTTAGTACCTATAAAGTAGAGAATAAGTATTATTACGAGATCCCTGATTCGCTGCTGGGCCGCGAGATGGAAGTGATCACCCGTTTCCTGAAAACACCGCCCAATTTGAAAGTATTTGGACAGCAATATGGTGGCGAAGAAGCCAATGACCAGGTTTGGAAGTGGGAGCGCCATGATAAACAGATCTTTATCAGGGTGCCCAGCTACTCGATCAGGGCCGACAGTACCAGTGATATGTACAATTCGGTAAAAAACTCCAATCTGGATGCTATCCTGGCTTCGTTTGATATCAAGGCCTATAATAAGGATACCACCGGGGTGGTGATCGATGTAACGGATTTTTACAATGGCGATATAGCCGCCATTGGCATAACAGATGAACTGAAAAAGGCTTATAAAATCTCGGGGGTTGATAACAGCCGCTCGTATATCGATACCATTAAAAGCTTCCCGATAAACATTGAAGCGCGTACACTGAAGACCTACCGCGCGGGTGAGTCGCCAACAGATAACAGCAACGCGGCCATAACCTTTGAGTTTAACACCTCGATGCTGCTGCTGCCAAAAATACCCATGAAGCCGCGTTTAAGTGACACCAGGGTTGGCTTTTTCGGCCAAACACAAACTGATTACAGCACCGATGCCCAAAAGGCACAGGTTACTTCCTATATACACCGCTGGAAACTGGAGCCAAAGGATGAGGCTGCCTATGCCCGCGGCGAACTGGTTGAACCAAAGAAACAGATCGTATTTTACATTGATCCGGCCACACCTAAAAAATGGGTACCCTACCTCATCGCCGGTATTAACGATTGGAACGTAGCCTTCGAAGCCGCCGGTTTTAAAAACGCCATTGTGGGCAAAGAAGCGCCAACGCCAAAAGAGGACCCCGAGTTCAGCACTGAAGATGCGCGTTATACCGTAGTGCGTTATTTTGCCTCGGATGTGGAGAATGCCTACGGCCCGCATATTTCGGATCCGCGGACAGGCGAGATCCTGGAAAGCCACGTGGGTTGGTACCATAACGTGATGAATTTGCTGCGCGACTGGTATTTTGTACAAACCGCCGCAGCTAACGGCGACGCCCGCCACGCTAAATTTACCGATGAGCAAATGGGGAATCTGATCCGTTTTGTTTCGTCGCATGAGATAGGGCATACGCTTGGTTTGCCGCATAACTTTGGGTCGAGCTATGCTTACCCGGTTGATTCGCTGAGGTCAAAAACTTTTACCGACAAGCATGGTACCGCGCCATCGATAATGGATTATGCCCGCTTTAATTATATCGCACAGCCAGGCGACGGGGTAACCCACTTTTATCCGCAGATTGGCGAATACGATAAATGGGCCATTAAATGGGGTTATACCTGGCTCCCCGGCAAGAAAACACCAAAACAGGACAAAGAGACGCTGGATGAATGGGTGAAGGAAAAGGCCGGTAACCCTTTGTATTACTATGGGCGCCAGGGTACGATGATCGACCCACGCCTGCAAAGCGAGGACCTGGGCGATAACGCCATGAAGGCAGGCGCTTACGGCATAGCCAATTTAAAACGCATTTTGCCTAACATAGAAACATGGACCTACCAGAAAGGTCAGGATTACAGCGATCTGCAGGAATTATACCTGGAAGTATTAACCCAGTTTTACCGCTATATGGGCCACGTGGTAACCAACGTTGGCGGCATGAACGAAAACTTTAAAACGTATGATCAAAACGGACCCGTTTATGATTTTATAAGTAAAGATAAGCAGCATGATGCCATCCTGTTTTTTAATAACCAATTATTCACTACCCCGTCATGGCTTGTCAACAGCCCCGAATTAAGCAAGTTTGACAATGGCGTGATGGTAAATCGTATTAAAAGTGTGCAAACCGCTGTATTGAACAACGTCCTTTTCCCACCTCGACTGTCCAGAATGTATGACAATGAGACAAAAAATGGTACTAAAGCCTATACAGTGGCCGACCTTTTTAATGACCTGCGTGGCGGAATCTTTACCGCCGGCAAACCGGATGTATATAAAAGAAACCTGCAGCGTGCTTATATTGAGGACCTGAAAAGTTTATTAACGGATGATTTTAAGGGCATCCCGGGAATTTCATCAAGCCAGTTGGCTTCGTATGGCATGACGCCAATTAACATGATATTGTCGGATATCAGGCCGATGGTACGCGTAGAATTAAAGCTGATCGATTCGCGTTTACCTAAAGGCGGAGACCCGATCATTGCAGCCCATTATGCCGACCTGGACGCCAGGATAAAAGATGCTTTGAATCCAAATAAACCGGTGATCAATATGCCGGCATCAACGGGCAGAGGAATAACACTTGACCTTCCGGTGGACGAAAACATTGAGCCTGGCAATGGTAGCCGCCCTTAGCATCGTAACGACAGCATATTACAAACAAAAAGCCCTGCAAATGCAGGGCTTTTTGTTTAATTCAAAATCGGAAAATATATTTGAAAGCTTCCCTTAAAATGCCTGCTTTTACTAAAGCTGGCTGATATTTTCAAAGAAAGCTGCCTGAAGATCTAAAAGCGTATTAACCTTAATAGACTCGCCGTAAGCGTCAAAGCATAAAAATTTGGAATTTTTAGGGTCATTATTTTTCGCCTTTTCAAAAAAATTGAAAGTTTCAAAAAAATAATGATTGGTAGTTACATTATCCTTAAAGTTGGTTTGCGACCCGTTTAACCTGAAACCGATGGTGTCAATCCACCTGTGCACTTTTGAGTGCAATGATCCGCTTACATTATTCATAGGTTAATATTTTAATGTTTTTAAACGAAAAATCGTGCCATAAGTTTTAAAAATCGCATACTGATTTTTAAACAAATATTTGGTTTTTGCCATCATTAAGGCAGTTTCAATAATATGAAATATTAAGTAAATATTTTTCATATAACAAGAATTGTAACCTACTGAAACTTATTACCGTAGAAAGTGGAAATCAAATTCAAACTTGAAATTATTAGGAAATTAAATTATTCGTTAGTTATGAAATCAAAAAAACTTTTACTACCAATTACATTTATGTGCCTGTTAAGTATTGCAGCATGTAAAAAAGATAAAACACCCGGGCCCGCCGGAGTTACCGGGGCTACCGGAGCAACAGGTTCGCAGGGTGCAATTGGCGCAACCGGGCCCGCTGGGCCACAAGGTCCTTCTGGTGGTGCTACCGGCGCAACCGGCGCAACCGGCGCTACTGGTTCAACAGGTGCTACAGGTTCAACGGGCGCTATTGGTGCAACAGGTGCTACCGGCGCCGCTGGATCAAACGGCACAAATGGTAAGGATGGGATAAATGGAACAAACGGAAAGGATGGCGCTCAAGGACCGGTAGGTCCGGCTGGCCCACAAGGATCTATTGGTGCTACTGGAGCTACAGGTGCTACTGGAGCTACTGGCGCAACGGGTGCAACAGGAGCTACAGGTGCAGCCGGAGCAACCGGCCCACAAGGTGTTAAAGGTGCTACAGGAGCCACTGGCGCCACCGGAGCAACAGGCGCCACTGGAGCAACAGGCGCAACAGGTGCTACTGGTGCCAGGGGAGCAACAGGTGCTACCGGAGCAACAGGAGCTACTGGTGCAACAGGAGCACAAGGCAATGCTAACGTTCAAAGCTTTATATTATCCAAAATGGGTGTTGTTGAAGTGGGCTTAACCAAGCTTTCGATCCCGGCTATTACACAGGATATTGTTGACCAGGGCACGATTTTGATCTACCTGAGAAACACCGGCTCTTCTGGCGGTTGGTATGCTATCCCTTACTCAGAGGCCGGCAACACCATCGACTTGTCAGATTTCGGTGTAGGTTACGTCGATCTTAAAGCAAATTTCACTCTTGCAAATGCCTTCGACTTCAGGATAGTTGTAATTTCAGGCTCAGGACTTACACAACTGAATGTTGCGAATCCGCATCTTAACTTTAAAAACTACTCGCAGGTTTCTCAAGCTTTGCACCTTTCAAACTAAAATAAATAATTTTACATAAACAATAAATATGTAAAGCCTCCCGGTTCCCCGGGGGGCTTTTTCGTTTGTAACAATACCATAGCAGTGCATGTAACAATGCTATGATTATTAATTATTTAACATTTTATAATTGAACATTTGCGTTGGATTTGTGCCTTATACATTAAATTGAAGCTAAAAGTATTTTAATACCCCAATGAAAACTATATTTTCAATATTGATCCTATCGGTTTTTACAATGACCTATGCTTTCGCTCAAAGCGGAAGAGAAGTACACGGAACCATTGCCGATTCAACTAAACAAACACTTCCCGGAACTTCAATAAAACTTACTTCCGATCAGCAAGACAGCACGATGACTGTTACAGATGCAAACGGAAAATTTGTATTTCCTGCAGTAAAAGGCAATAAAATTGTTATTGCCGTATCGTCGATTGGGTATATTACCCTTAAAAGACATTACGCGCTAACCGCTGATAATAAACCTGCGGATTTAGGCACCATCGTAATAAAAAGCGAAGCGCACATGCTTAGCCAGGTGAATATTGTTGGGGTGATACCGATCACCATAAAGGAAGACACAGTTGAATACAAGGCAAGTGCCTACAAGGTACGCGAAAATGCCCCGGTTGAGGACCTGATAAAAAAACTACCCGGCGTTGATGTTGATGTTAACGGCAATGTTACTACGCAGGGAAAACAGGTTACCAAGGTACGGATCAACGGAAAAGATTTTATGGGTGGTGATGTGCAAAGTGCAACAAAAAACCTTCCTGCTGATGTGGTTGAAAACATTCAGATGATTGATGATTATGGCGACCAGGCAAACCTTACCGGGGTAAAAACCGGTGAGCCGGAAAAGATCATGAATATCACCATCCGAAAGGATAAAAACTATGGTTATTTTGGGCAGGCCACTGCTGGCGACGGTGAGGACGCGCTTCCGCAAAGCCAGGGAATCCCTGATGCAAACAGGCATTTGGTGTCGTTAAACGCTTTTAAATTTAACGGCGATCAGCAAATAGCTGTTTTGGGGAGTATAAATAATTCCAATGCAAACACTTTCACCTTTAATTCAACCGGTGGTACCGGCGGTGGTGGTGGATTTGGCGGTGGTGGTGGTGGCGGTGGCCGTGGCAACGCTGCCCGGGGCGGCCAAAACAATGGCAGCCTTACCAGTACCCAAAACGGCATCAGCAACGCCCATTCTATGGGCACCAATTTCAGGGACCAATGGGGTAAATACCTTTCGGTTTATGGCAGTTACAGCTTTGCAGACAATACGGTATCAACAACCACCATTAACGACCAGCGGAATACAAATCCTACAAATCCAAGTGAACAGAAGCAAAACAGCATTGATAAAATTGAAAATATAAACCACCGGTTTACCTGGAACATGGAATACAAACCTGATACTATCAATTATTTAAAAGTTACGCCAACATTCTCGTATTCAGGAACAAACACAAGCGACTATGAAGCCGATAATTTTACAAGTCCGAAGCCACCACCTACCATTTATACCGTGCTTACCAACGCCAATTCACAGGCGCCAACATATGGGTTTACGGCCTTATATAATCGCAGGCTGCCACATCGCAACAATTTAAGCATTAACGTAACCGTAAGTTCTGCGCCCAGCAATTCATTCCAAAACCCGGTTTATACTTATACATCCGGAACACCAACAGCGCCGCTAAACCAAATGATCAGTACTTATAGCCGTACCAATAGCTATGGCACTTCGTTATCCTATCTTTTACCCATCGGCAAATTATCTTATCTTGAATTGACTTACGCGCTGAATTATTCAGCGACCTCGAATAACAAGCAGGATATTGCTATTCTTGACACGCTAAGTACGGTTTTCAGCAGGGACAGCGCGTTAAGCAATCAATACAACTATACTTTTACCACAAATAAAGCCGGCCTTAACTACCGCTTTATCGAAAAAAAATACAATTATACCCTCGGCATTGGGGCACAGCAAGCTGACTTAAGCGGCTATTCTCCGGCAACCGGGGCCAGCACGCACGTCTCCGCCTTTAATTTCATTCCAACCGCCCGTTTTGTTTATAATTTTTCAAGGAGCAGGAATTTCTCTGTAAATTATAACGGATCAAGCAGCACACCGTCATTTTCCCAATTGCAGCCGGTTATTGATTTCTCAAATGCCCTTTACCCGGTAAAAGGCAACCCTGATCTTGCGCCGCAATTCACCAGTAATTTTTCTATCCGGTACAATAACTTTAGCTTTCAAACCGGAGATATATTTTTCGCAAGTATTCAATACCAGGCCATATCCAACTATGTAGCCTCAAATACTATTACTTATCCGCACAAATACCCGTCTGACCCTACATTCCAAAATACTATATTAACCAAGTACCAGAATACCAGCGGCTATAATACCACCTCAGGGCAGTTAACCTATGCAAAGCCACTGGATAACCGCAAGTTTACTTTGTATTTCAGGAGTACTGTTACTTATGCCAACAACATCGGCTTTTTAACAAATATTGACTCGGCCACCAGCGTTGCAACAACTGAAAAAAACATTTCAAAAAACTTACAATTCACTCCCCAATTCCAATTCAGAGTTGATATACCTGATAAGATTGATGCCCAGTTATTAACCAACTATGCCATCAACAAAACAGATAATTCAGTAAGGGATTTTATTACAAACGGCACGGCCAATGTCAGAACCTGGAATACTGGTATAAACGGGAAAAATTATTTTGGCGACTGGACCTTTAGCTATGATTATACGCATGCCACCAATTATGGCTATAATCCGAGTCTTAAAATAACTAATCCTAATATTTTAAACCTTTATGTTGAGCGCCGGTTTATGAAAGATCACCGTGGCGCTATCCGTATATCCGCGTTTGACTTATTTAACCAAAATACAGGTTTTACTTCTTCAACCAACGCCAATTCAATTACCGAAACGCATGTTAACAGGCTGGCACGTTATTACCTGGCAACATTTACGTTAAGGCTACAGAAATTTGCCGGTAAGGCGCCAACACAGGAACCCGGTATGCGCGGATTGAGAAGAGATGGCGGAGCAGGAGGACCCGGCGGCCCAGGCGGTGGTCCGGGTGGCAGCCCCGAATAATGACGACGCTACCTTACGTAAAACTTATTCCCGGCCATGTGTTTAAAAGAATAGAAAAATTTAGTTTTTTACCAGCACGCTGTTGATCACCATTTCAAGGTCTTCCAGGTCAAAAGGTTTGGCAAGGTAAGTTTCGGCACCAGCGTGGCTTGCAAGCTGTTCAATATCGCTATTTGCAGAAAAATAGATAACGGGGATATTTTTCAAAGCCTCATTTTTTTTGAGCGTTTGCGTTGCAATTATTCCGCCATCGTCAGGGATCCAGTTGTCCATAATAATGATATCAGGCATAACAGCTGAAATTTTTTCTACGATTTTATTACAATCTGTATACGCATAAACCGTCCATCCTTGTTCTTCCAAAATGAAGCTGCAGATAGATAGTATATCTTCATCATCATCAAATATTACAATCTTTTTTTCAGTGATATCCATGGGCTTATTACAATTTGAAACTACTTATAACAAATAATAAATGCAATTGTTTTTATTATTTCGTTAATTAATAAATTACAAGGAGATATAACCAAAACTGAGTTAAAAATATTATTAAAACCGCCTCGATTATTATTTTTTCAGAAAGATAAACAAGTCGTTTATCTTCTCAATAATTAACCCAAACGTTATTTCTTTTTGAACAAGCGGAATGAAGAGATTTTTTTAAAGTCTTTTGACGGGATCAAACACCTCTATTTTAACAAATATGATTACAAGGTAAAACACCTAAATCGGAGATTGGACGTTAGGGTAATATAAACGACCTTGTCGACGAAAAGTTGATCTCCGTTTCGGGTAAAAATATTTTGATAATGGATGCAGACCACCTGCTAATGTTGACAGCAGAGACTGAACAATAATTCGCCCACTCCCTAAAAAAGTTAAAAACTATAACCCAATCCAAACTTAAATCCATTTTCCAGCAGGTTAAAACCTTCTTTGCTATTGAAATGGGCAATCCCATAATCCTTGATATAGGGGTTTACGAATACTGTAACATGGCTAAATGCGTACTGGGCGCCAACGCCGATCTCAAACCCAATGCCCGATTGATCAAGCGATAAATAGTTGCCGGAGTAGTTAATTTCCTTATCTATTGAAAGCCCTGCATCGCCATACAAATATTTAAAAAAGGTAAATTTAGCAATAATGGGTATCGAGATGATCTTCAAATCCCCATCATCATTAATGCCTGCCCGGCCAGGTAAAATTGAGTTTTCTTCGGCTTTATCATCAGCAAAAACCAACCCAGTTTGAATTGATAATAGTTTGGTGATCTTTTTGGTGTAAATAAGGCCAAAATTGGTGCCTGTTTTATTATTATAGCCAAAATCGCCAATGGAGCCATGTATATCTACAAAAGTATTGGCCGAGCCGTAAACTACCGCGATGGCGTTGCCGGATTGTGAAAATGCACGCATGCCGATGATGATAAAAAGGATAAGGAGAAGTTTAAATTTCATTAAAAACAGGTTAAAGGTTATACTGATAGATTTTAATAAACACGCGTTCCATTTAACGCATGTTTATACCTTACGCCCAATACTAACAAAATGTAACAAATGAATGCAGCCTGGGGCAAATTAACTTTTACTGCCTGGGCCCCTGGGTAGGCCAGAGTAAGTTTGACCTTTATACCGGCTTCCAGCCTGTATTTTTTTACAAACTTTATGAATTTCAGTGTGGCAAACGTTAACCAACCTGTTACCACTGCCGCTACAGCGGCCAGCGAAATGCTGCCATAAATATACTGCTGCAAGTGGGCATTCAAATTTTGAGTAGACCCGGTTCCATGAAAATTGCCCGGCATCCACAACGATCCCGCTTTGTAACTTAGAAATATAACCAGGGGCAACAACGGAGGTAAACTGATATGTGAAAATATTAATACAAAAGCCTTATTCAACCTAAAAAAAACAGACAGGAAAATGGCTGATATGGTTTGAAAACCCCAAATAGGGATGATGCCAAGGAACACTCCCAGGGCCGCTGAAAATGCTTTTCGCTCGTCCGATTGGTTTGGGTCATAAAGCTGAACAGCCAGCTTTTTTAGTCCTTTTTTAGAGCACAGTGCCGCGGCAACCTTTATGGATTTAATGAAATTCATCTTAAGGGCTTTGCGTATCTGCATCATAATGTGTTATACAAAAATATCGCCCTAATAAAACCTTTAACAACCGGTAGTATTAAACTTTTGTTAATAACAGGCGGCCCTTATACAAAAAGTAATCTTTTAATTTGCGGTGTAAAATGTTTTATAACGAGGATCGTCCCTATCATAAATCATAATCAAATAACCAGCGAAGAAAAATAAATATGTACCCAACCTTATTGGCGTTGCACTCAATGGTGCGCTGGTTTGTTTTGGCGAGTTTGCTTTTTGCCATTTTTCGGGCATATCGCGGCTGGCTTTTTAAAAAGCAGTTTCGGTCGTTTGATGATAGGGTAAGGCAAATCACCGCCACCATTGCGCATGTTCAATTAGTGCTGGGCTTATGGTTGTATTTCATCAGCCCGGTGGTAAGCTATTTTTTATATCATTTCACTGAGGCAGTTCATGAACGGCAGATCAGATTTTTCGGGATGGAGCACATCACCATGATGTTAACGGGTATCGTTATCATTACCATCGGTTCGGTTAAAGCCAAACGAAAAACTACGGATCAGGATAAATTTAAAACAATGGCAATATGGTTCAGTATTGCATTACTGGTTATTTTAAGCTCAATCCCCTGGTCGTTCTCGCCCTTGATCAGCAGGCCAAATTTCAGGCCATTTTAAATCATTGATAAATAGTATTAGCTTAGTTTTATTATTCAAACTGATTTAAATAAAACTCCTCTAATGAAAAAAATCAAGTATTGCTGCTTTATCGCCTGCCTGCTGCTTTCCTGTTCGGCCTCAAAACAACATACAAAGGGCTGGATCTCTTTGTTTGATGGAAAAACCTTGAATAACTGGAAGGTGGGCGACAATGCCGAAACATTTTCGGTTGATAGCGGGATGATCATCGTACATGGCAAAACCGCGCATCTATTTTACGATGGACCAGTGCTGAATCATGACTTTAAAAATTTTGAGTTTAAAGCCGATGTGATGACCCACAAGGGCAGTAACTCGGGCATCTATATCCATACAGGGTACCAGCAGGGTGGATGGCCCTCAAAAGGCTACGAAGTACAGGTAAACAACAGCCATACCGACTGGATAAGGACGGGTAGTTTATACGGCATTGATAACATCAAAGAAGTTTATGTGAAAGACAATGAATGGTTTACCATGTATATTACTGTTGAAGGCAAAAGGGTTTTAGTTAAATTAAATGACAAAGTAGTACTTGACTATACCGAACCTGACAACGTAAAACGTGAAACAGGCGATGAGCAGCGCGTACTTTCAAGCGGTACTTTCGCCTTACAGGGCCATGATCCGAAGAGTTTGACCTTTTTTAAAAATATTATGGTGAAGCCATTGCGTTAACTCGGAAAAATGAAACTGAAGCTAATATTTTGCCTGTTGATCCTCGGGAAAGCATTGCCTTCGTGGTCGTGCCAGCGGGATACCATACGGTTGTTTTATGATATCAACCAAAAGGACCTCACCCCTGCCCATAAAGTTACGCTTGATTCGCTGAGCCGTTTTATAAAGGATACAACCGTCGTTAAAATTCACGGCTTTGCAGATTACCTGGGTAAAAGGGATTCAAACTTTACGCTATCTACCGCAAGGGCCGAAATAGTAAAAGCGTATCTGCAAAAGCTGCACAGCAAAAGCGAGCGATTCTTTGCTAATGGCAAGGGGCAGGTTGATGCTTCAACCAGGGCACATTCTGCCATAGGCGACCCCTTCAATCGCCGGGTCGAGATCATTTTTGCAAGGCCTGCCGCACCAAAACCAGTGCTAAAAAAACCAATTGTGGTACCCCGTTTACGTGATACACTCGGATCAAATAAGAAAAGCGACAGCGTTTACACCCGGATCAACAATATCGGCGGTCGTAATGTTGGCGACAGCATCAGTTTCAGCGAATTAACTTTCCAGCCGGGCAGGCACTTTTTACGACCATCGGCGGTACGATATATGGTTGCGTTAAAAGACCTGTTAAAAGTGCATCCCACACTAAAAATTGAGATCCAGGGACATATTTGCTGCCAGTACAATGGTAAAGACGGCGAAGATCTTGACACACGAAAATTAGAACTATCGCTTACAAGGGCAAAATTCATATATGATTACCTTGTGAGCGAGGGCATCAGCCCAACCCGGCTAACCTACAAAGGCCTGGGCAGCAAAGAACCAAAAGTTTACCCCGAAATGAGCTCGATCGACCAGGATCAAAACAGGCGGGTGGTTATTGTGCTGACGGGGAAGTAGGCAAATTCACTTCCTGTTAAAAATTGTCAGTATTACACTTAAATATTTTCCGGAATTTAATTAGATTAGGCGGATATTAAACCTCAATTATTACCCGATGAAACCCAGGATATTATTACTGCTTTGCCTTATGTTGCCTTTGTCATTTGTTTCCGCACAAAGCGCTAAATCTTACCAATTGAGCTCTCCGGACAACACGATCAATATCACGGTAAATACCGGGGCCAACGTAACGTGGTCCGTTAAGCATGGCGAAACAGAAGTGATCCTGCCATCTGAAATTTCCATCACCCTTGATGATGCTAAAGTATTGGGTAAGAACGTATCTGTAAAAAAAGCGATCCCTTCATCAGCAGATGAAACATTTAACACGCCGTTTTATAAGAAAGCGCAAGTTCGGAATAATTATAACCAGTTGACCATTAATTTTAAGGGCGATTATGGGCTGGTCTTTAGGGCATATAATGATGGGGCAGCATATCGCTTCGTCACCCGGAAAAAGGGGGATATTACCATTTTGAACGAGGAGGCCAATTTTAATTTCAAAGATGATGACAAAGCATTTTTACCCTTTGTGAACGATTACCGTAATAAAGATAAATTCAATACCTCTTTTGAATCACATTATGATCATACCAGCATTTCTGCCATTAAAAAAGATACCCTGGCTTTTTTGCCCGTACTGGTTGATGTAGGCGCCTCTGTAAAAGCGGTGATCCTTGAGGCAGATCTGCAGGATTATCCCGGAATGTACCTTACGCCCGGCGATGGCAATAACCTGCACGGTGTTTTTGCGCCGGTGCCAACGGAAGAGTTTGTAAGCAGAATTAACTATGCGGTAAAAAGCCGGGCGAATTATATCGCCAAAACTAACGGCACACGCAGCTTTCCGTGGCGGGTAGTGGTTATCAGTAACGAAGACAAACAACTGGCTGATAACGATATGATGCAGCGCCTTGCCGAACCCTCCCACCTTGCCGATGTGAGCTGGATTAAACCCGGCAAAGTGGCCTGGGACTGGTGGAACGACTGGAACATCAGCCATGTTGATTTTAAAGCTGGTATAAATGTACCTACCTATAAATACTATATCGACTTCGCGGCAGCAAATAAACTGGAGTATATTATTGTTGATGAGGGCTGGTCAGATGACTACGATCTGAATAAATCCAAGCTGGACGTTCAACAAATCGTTGACTATGGCAAACAGAAAAATATTGGCGTGATCCTATGGTCTACCTGGTATGCCATTACAAGGGACCCGGATGCACTATTTGCCAATTTTGCCAAAATGGGCATAAAAGGGTTTAAGATAGATTTTATAGACCGGGATGATCAGAAAGCAGTAAGCTCGTTGTACTCACTTGCGCAAAAAGCGGCCGATAACCATTTATTGGTTGATTACCACGGCATGTATAAACCAAGCGGCATGCAACGCACCTATCCCAATGTGATCAACTGCGAAGGCGTGAAGGGTTTGGAGAACATGAAATGGGGTGTAAATGACCAGCCGGGCTATGATGTGAGTATTCCTTTTATCCGGATGATGGCGGGCCCGATGGATTATACCCCGGGCGGCATGCGCAATGCGCCAAAGGATGCCTTCCGGCCTGTTAATTCAAACCCTATGACGCAGGGCACCCGGTGCCACCAACTGGCCATGTATACCATATTTGAGGCACCGCTGCAAATGCTTTCGGACAACCCGACCATTTACACTAAGGAACAGGAAAGCACTGATTTTATAGCAGCCGTACCCACCACCTTTGATGCTACGGTATCACTGGATGGCAGCGTTGGCAATTTTGTAAGCATTGCCCGCAAAAAAGGCACCACCTGGTACGCAGGCGTGATGACCAACTGGAACCCGCGCGATTTAACGATGGACCTGTCATTTTTGGGTGAAGGAACCTATAAAGCCACTGTTTTTGAAGACGGCGCCAACGCCGACCACGATGGTACCGACTATACCCGCAAGGTGATCACCGTAACCGCATCAGATAAATTGCCAGTAAAAATGGCATCCGGAGGCGGATGGGCAGCAAGGTTTGAGAAGGTGAACTAAGGACCAGATTCCGGTCAGGCTTTTGGGGGTATTTAAATTAATTGAAAGCTTGTAACAAAGCGGCGTACCTTATAGTCTTAACACCAGGATTTTCGTTAATTTTAAGTCATGCCTGTAAAAACCAGTTTACGTGAAAATGTTTCCATCGCCCTCCAGTCAATTGCAGGCAATAGGTTGAGGACATCGTTAACATCCCTGATCATCGCTATTGGTATTATGGCATTGGTGGGTATATTAACGGCGATTGAAGGGGTAAAAACCTCCGTTAACAACGCCTTTGCAGGGCTGGGCGCCAATTCGTTCACCATTCAGAACCGGGGCTCAGGGCTAAACTTCGGCAATGGCGGACATGACAAAGTCTATCCCAAAATAAGTTTTGACCAGGCTGACAGGTTTAAAAAGAAATTTGCGCTTCCGGTTTTAACACGTGTAAACCTCGATGTCACCGGCACCGCTGTAGCAAAATACGGCAATAAAAAAACCAACCCCAATATATCGGTAACGGGTTCAAATGAAAACTACCTGGTTATCAGCGGGTATAAATTATCTTTCGGTCGTAATTTTTCCTCATCAGAGCTGGAACACGGCGAAAACGTAGTGATGATCGGCAACGAGATAAAGAAAAAGCTTTTTAAAGACGAGGACCCAATTAACAAGTCAATTTATATCGGCAGTACACAGTTTAGGGTGATCGGTGTTTTTGCAACCAAGGGGTCGAGTAATATGTTTGGCGGTGATAAGTTTTGTGTGATCCCGGTTTTAAAAGCCAAACAGATCGATCCGGATACTAACAAAACATTCACAGTTACCATCCAGGTAAGCAGCCCGGCTGCCCTGGACGCTACTATTGGAGAAGCCACTTCGCTTTTTAGAAACGTGAGGGGCCTGAATGTAACCAGCGATAATAATTTTGAAATAGAAAGAAGTGACTCGATCCAGCATGAATTGTCGGGCAACCTGTCAATGATGACAATGGGTGGTGCAGCTATAGGCGCTATTACTTTAATAGGGGCCGCCATTGGATTGATGAATATCATGCTGGTATCTGTAACCGAGCGTACCCGCGAGATCGGCCTGCGCAAGGCATTGGGGGCAACACCGTCAATTATCCGGAAGCAGTTTTTAATTGAAGCAATTGTAATTTGTCTTATCGGCGGTATATTGGGTATTATATTAGGAATGGCCGCAGGTAACCTTATTGCAATTAATATCAGCGGGGCCTTTGTAGCGCCCTGGGTATGGCTGTTTTCAGCAATCTTACTCTGTACCTGTATCGGGCTGATCTCTGGCTTTTATCCAGCTAAAAAGGCTTCCAAACTTGATCCTGTGGAAGCATTGAGGTATGAATAAATTCAAATTTCGGATGTTCGATTTCGAATTTCGATTTTTTTTAACCGGAAGGTCGTACGATTTCCACCTGCCGGGAATCGGGTTAAATCAAAAATGCCATAGCATTTTATAATTCCGAAATCGAAAATTCGAAATCCGAAATTACCTCAGCATAATATTCTTCAACGGGTAATCAAACATGATCTTTTCGAGGTAGGGCATTTTTAAAGCCTGTTTTAACGCTTCTGCATGCCTTAAATGGTGCATATCACTCGAAATAAAATCAACCAACTGGTTGTCGATCAAATTTTCAGCTGCTTTTTTTGTTTCCTTGCCGTAATACCCGGTAAGAGATATGGTATTGATCTGGAACAACAGGCCCCAGTCGTGCAAAGTCTTTAGCTGATCAATCTCCAGGTAAGGATATCTTTCAGGATGGGCCAGGATGGGTTTATAGCCTAAATCTCTCAATCGCTGCACTACCGGTATCGTATTGGGTGGCTGGTTGATAAACGAAAATTCAAAAAGCACATAATTATCACCCATAATCATCAATTCGCCATTATTTACCCTATCTTCAAATGTTTCGTCGAAATAGTGTTCAGCCGCCGCTTCTATCTCTATATCAATCTTTTCCTTTGCCAGTTCGGCTTTAAGTAGGGCAAGGGCACCGTTAATTGTTTCAGGCGTATTCCTGTAATAATCAGCCATGATGTGTGGCGTGGCGATTATTTTCCTGATGCCAAGTTCCATCATTTTTCTGATCAGCGCTATAGATTCTTCCGGGTTTTTAGCGCCATCATCAATTCCCGGCAAAACATGCGAGTGCATGTCTACCTCTATCGAGCTGTAATCAAACGTTATATTTTTTTTGTATTCTTTCTTTTTAAAGATCCCAAACATTTTATCAATAATTATCGTGTGCACTTCATACAAAACCTTTCCAGGCAAAACCCGCCGTTATTGATCACAAAGGGCATTATTGAACAACCTGCAAATACCGGCGCTAAACTATCCGGGGCAGGAGGTCGCTATTTTGAGCTTATTTTCTAATTTCTCATCACAACCAGGTGTGCAACAACGGGCTGCAAAGGTAAACAATGCATGCGAATTCACAGCCTACATTTTTTTTGCATCAATTTAACCTGCGAAAATAGTATTAAATAGGATTTTCCGATAAATATTGCTCCCAGGCCCAGGCAGAAGACATCATGGTATCAAGCCCTATTTGCGCCCTCCAGTGCAACTGTTTTGCTGATTTGGTTACATCTCCCCAAACCTTCTCCACGTCACCGCTCCGGCGTGGCCCTATTTCATAATTTAATTTAACACCTGTGGCGCGTTCAAAAGCGTTAATCACTTCCAAAACAGTGTTACCGTTGCCGGTGCCTAAGTTAAATACGTCGTAACCGGCAAATGTGTCGGCCTCCATTAGTTTTAATGCCGCCACATGGGCTTTGGCAAGGTCAACCACATGAATATAGTCACGCACACAGCTACCATCCCTTGTATCATAGTCATTGCCAAACACGGTAATTTTTTCGCGTTTACCAATGGCAGTCTGGGTGATAAAAGGCACCAGGTTTTGCGGGACGCCAATCGGAAGCTCACCAATCAGGGCCGATTCATGGGCGCCAACCGGGTTAAAATATCTTAATGCAATAACTTTTTTGGCATCGCCCGATACCACTGCATCTTTAAGTATTTCTTCGGCAATTTGTTTGGTATTGCCATAGGGTGACTGTGCAGGTTTTACCGCAGCATTTTCAGTAACAGGCAATTCATCTGGCTGTCCGTAAACCGTGCAGCTGGATGAAAAAACAAAACTCAATGTTTTACCACTATACTGCCGCAATAAATTTAACAGCGAGGCTAAATTATTGTGATAATATTTTAATGGGTTATTTACCGATTCGCCAACTGCTTTAAAAGCAGCAAAATGAATAATTCCTTCCAAATCAGGCTCTGCGGCGGCAAATTCTTTTAACTTATTTTCGTCACAAAGGTCAAACTGGTAAAAAGCGGGTTTGAAACCGATAATTTTACTTAATTGATCTAATATCTGGTGATGCGAGTTGGAAAGGTCATCTACTATTATAGGCTCAAAACCGGCGTTTACAAGTTCAAAAACAGTGTGTGACCCGATGTAGCCTAATCCGCCTGTTACTAATATTTTAGCCATTAGTGTTTGTTATAATAAGTAAAGTCTTTATGCTGTATCTCTTTTTCAGGCAACGATTTGAAATATTCAAAAGTAATCTTCAAGCCCTCGCTGCGGGATACCTTCGGCTCCCAGCCAAGAATACTTTTGGCTTTTGTAATATCTGGCCTGCGTTGTTTGGGGTCGTCAGTGGGCAAAGGCAGGCAGATCAGTTTCTGATCAGTTCCTGTTAGTTTAATGATCTCTTCGCCAAATTCCCTTATAGTAATTTCGTCAGGGTTGCCAATATTCATTGGCTGTGCATAGTCGCTGAAAAGTAAACGAACGATACCTTCGACCAGATCGTCAACATAACAAAACGATCTTGTTTGAGAACCGTCGCCAAACATGGTCAATGATTCGCCACGCAGGGCCTGGCCTATGAAGGCAGGTAATACGCGCCCGTCATTCAGTCGCATGCGGGGGCCGTACGTGTTAAATATCCGGATAATCCGTGTTTCCAGGCCATGGAAAGTATGATAAGCCATGGTAATGGCCTCCTGGAAGCGTTTGGCTTCGTCATAAACGCCCCTTGGCCCTACCGGGTTTACATTCCCCCAATATTCCTCTGGTTGCGGGTTTACACTTGGGTCGCCGTAAACTTCGGATGTAGACGCAATCAGCATCCTTGAGTTTTTGGCCCTGGCAAGGCCCAACAGGTTGTGTGTACCCAGCGAGCCTACCTTTAAAGTTTGAATCGGGATCTTTAAATAATCGATCGGGCTGGCTGGCGAGGCAAAATGCAGAATATAGTGAAGATCACCGGGCACGTAAACAAATTTGGAAACATCATGGTTATAAAACTCAAAGTTTTCCAGCTTAAAAAGATGCTCGATATTGCGCAAATCACCGGTGATCAGGTTATCCATGCCGATTACATGGTAGTCATCTTTAATAAACCTGTCGCACAAATGTGAACCTAAAAAACCCGCAGCGCCTGTTATTAATATTCTTTTCCGTTCAGCCATTATTTTATTTCTTTACGTCCGATGCTGTTATAATAATACCCGCAATCAATCATCTTATCCAAATCGTATAAGTTACGTCCGTCAAAAATAACTTTTTCTTTTAACAAGCTGTCCATCTGGTCAAAATCAGGCGTTCTGAAAAGTGACCATTCGGTTACAATAAGCAGTGCGTCAGCACCATCAATGGCCTCATACTGGTCGGCAGCATATTTAATCTTGTCGCCAAATAACGCCTCAACGTTTTTCATTGCTTCCGGATCAAAGGCTGATACTTCGGCGCCTGCCGCCAATAATTCATCAATAATATACAATGCAGGCGCTTCGCGTATATCATCCGTTTCGGGCTTAAAGGCAAGGCCCCACATGGCAAACTTTTTCCCTTTTATATCGCCTTTATAATATTTTTTTACTTTTTCAACCAATACCTTTTTCTGGATCTCGTTAACCTCCATTACCGAATTCAGGATCCTGAAATTGTATTTATTTTCTTCGGAAGATTTGGCCAGCGCCTGCACATCTTTAGGGAAGCAACTGCCGCCATAACCGATCCCTGAAAAAAGGAACCGTTTACCGATACGATTGTCTGCACCAATACCGCGCCTCACCATATCTACATCGGCGCCAACCAGTTCGCAAAGATTGGCAATCTCATTCATAAAAGATATTTTGGTGGCCAAAAACGAGTTGGCGGCATACTTTGTTAATTCAGAAGAACGTTCGTCCATAAAGATAACCGGGTTACCCTGCCTAACGTAAGGAGCATATAATTCTGCCATCAGTTTGCGGGCACGTTCGTCTTTTGTTCCAACAACAACGCGGTCGGGTTTCATAAAATCTTCGACCGCCACGCCTTCTCTTAAAAACTCAGGGTTTGATACCACTGCAAATTCAACGGTAGTATTCGCGTTCATAACGGCTGTAACTTTATCGGCCGTGCCGACAGGTACGGTTGATTTGGTTACGATTACTTTATAATCAGTAATTAGTTTAGCAATGTCTTTTGCAGCACCCAAAACATAGCTCAGATCGGCAGAGCCATCTCCCCCCGGAGGGGTGGGTAAAGCAAGGAATATTATTTTTGCCTCAGCGATAGCTTCTGCAAGATTTGAAGTAAAATGTAAACGTTCCTGTTTTATATTCCTGTGGAAAAGAAGTTCGAGACCAGGCTCATAAATAGGCAGTTGCCCATCCTGCATCATTTTTACTTTCTTTTCGTTGATATCAACACAGATTACCTGGTTACCAGTCTCGGCTAAACAGGTACCCGTGACAAGACCAACATAACCTGTTCCAACTACTGCTATTTTCATAGATTTTTATATTTAAAATGTGATACTTTTACGGATTGCGAAGTTACTAAATCAAAACTAAAATGTTGCTATTATACAATACCGCAATACGTATATATTATGTAATTATCTGGATATTTTCCTTTTTTAATAAAAAGGCTAAACTCTGGATCAGCGGTCGTAACAAACAGTCTTTTATACGTCAAAAGGATGCTATTTGGTTTCATTTTTCTTCACTTGGTGAATTTGAGCAAGGGCGCCCGGTTTTAGAAGCGATGAGGCAAAACTATCCTGAAAATAAAATAGTTATTACTTTTTTTTCACCCTCGGGATACGAGGTTAGAAAGAACACAATCCTCGCCGACGCAGTTTATTATTTACCGCTCGATACGGCGCGAAATGCGAAGGAATTTTTAGATTTTATTCAACCCAAACTGGTTATATTTACCAAATACGAATACTGGTATAATTTTTTTAAGGAAATGTATCGCAGGGATATACCATTGTATATTATTTCTGGTATTTTTAGACCAGGACAAATATTTTTTAAATGGTATGGCGGACTGCACCGGAAAATGCTGGGCTTTGTAACCTGGTTTTTTGTGCAGGATGATAAGTCTAAACAATTATTGAAAAAATTAGGAAAAGAACAAGTTACCGTTAGCGGCGATACCCGTTTTGACAGGGTATGGGAAAACTCATTTGCGCCGAAAGAGCTGCCAAACATTGCGGCATTTAAAAACGGGCAAAAAGTATTTGTTGCCGGCAGCACCTGGCCCGAAGACGAGTACCTGTTAGCTGAGCTGATAACCGAATATTCCGGCTGGAAGTTTATTATTGCCCCGCACGAAATTGATAATGATCAACTTGACCGCCTGATGGAATTGCTGCCAACGAAATCATCGGCCCGGTACTCCATCATCTCCAATTTAAATGGTAATTTTAATAACCTGCGCGTACTCGTGATTGATAACATTGGTATGCTGTCATCCCTGTACCAGTATGGCGAAATAGCCTATATCGGCGGTGGCTTTGGCGCAGGCATCCATAATACGCTTGAAGCAGCGGCTTTTGGCCTGCCTGTAATATTTGGCCCCAACTATGCCAGGTTTAAAGAAGCCAATGAACTGGTTGCGTTAAGAGCCGGATTCAGCATCAATAATGCTGAACAACTGAGCGAAATTATGAACACCCTGGTAAATGATGCTGCTTTTTATTCGGCCGCCAATAAAAAGATACTGGCTTATGTACAAGAGCATACCGGAGCAACAAACAGCATTTTGAACCACATAGAAAAAAAATAGCGAGCGGCTAATTGTGAACACTTTGCACAAATTTCCGCTCACTAATCATAATTGACTACTTATCATTGAACCGCTTATGGGGAGATTTAGGCAACTTTGCCCGTGTTACCACCTGAATTTATAGGCGTAATAACCCGTTGTTATATGAAGTATATTTACTTATTTGCAGTGGGAATTAATAAATGATCATTGCTGTTACCGTTACCCTGTTTTTTGTTGTTTTGCGGTTTACCGTAACGCTTTTTAATTTTTTATCAAATCCAAAATTAACCAGGGTAAATAAGCAGTATACTGATATTGTTTCGATACTGATCCCTGCCCGCAATGAGGAGGCTAACATCCTTAAACTATTAATAGCAATCCAATTGCAGGATTATAAAAGCTATGAGGTTATTGTGTATGATGATGAATCATCGGATGATACTTATCAGATCTGTACAGATCATGCAGCTAAAGATCAGCATGTAAGCGTAATAAAGGGCGGAAAACTTCCTGGCGGCTGGACAGGAAAAAATCATGCCTGCCACCAATTGGCGAGCAAAGCTAAGGGCGAATATTTTTTGTTTTTAGATGCAGATGACACGGTAAACAATGGTTTGATCAACAGCGCCGTTCATCGGATGAAGTTATATAAACTGGCCTTGCTAAGTCTTTTTGCCAACCAGGAAATGGAAACCTTTGGTGAGCATGTTACGGTCCCCCTTTTGCATTATTTGTTATTAAATTTATTGCCGCTCAGGCTGGTGTTTTTAACCGAAAATGCTGCTGTGGCAACAGCCTGCGGGCAGTTTATGCTTTTTGATGCGGATGTTTACAGGCAAAATGCATGGCATCAGCTTGTAAAAGATAAGGTAGTTGAGGATGCCTGCATTATGCGCGAGGTGAAAATGGCCGGGCTTAACGGCGATGTTTTACTGGCTAACGGTATGATGGATTGCCGCATGTACCGCAGTTACAGCGATGCGATAACCGGTTTCAGCAAAAATGCACTTGCGGCTTTCAATTATAGCATTGCAGGATTGTTGATTTATTTACTGATGCTATTGAGCGGCCCCATGATCGTGATCACGACCCTCAATTTTAGCCTGATCTTTTTTATGGGAGGTTTAATTTTGTTAACCCGTGTGATGATCTCGTTATCCACAGGCCAAAATGTGCTATACAATATTCTGCTGCACCCTGTTCAAATGATCAATTTGGCCATTATCGCGTTTCTTTCTATCCAAAAATATCTTACCAAAACGGTTGTTTGGAAAGGAAGAAGGGTATAGGTATATTCTGATATGGACCGTGTAAATGAAATTTCACTTTCGGACTTCCCGACTTTTCGGACTTTTTAACGTAATTTTGCAGTACAATGGGTGATTATCAACTACAGGTTACTATCGACCAGGATTCGGGCTTTTGCTTCGGCGTAGTTTATGCTATTGATATGGCCGAAGAAATACTTGAAGAAGACGGTTATTTATATTGCCTGGGCGACATTGTACATAATGATGAGGAGGTTGCCCGTTTGAAGGCGAAAGGCCTCAGGATAATTGAACATGCCGATTTGGTAAACTTATCGAACGAAAAAGTCCTGATCCGTGCGCACGGCGAAGCGCCTGATACTTACCGGATAGCGCTTGAAAATAACATTTCGCTGATAGATGCTTCGTGCCCGGTAGTTTTAAAATTGCAAAACCGCATTAAGACCTCATTTGACGCCAACGAGAAGATCCTGATCTTCGGCAAACATGGCCATGCCGAAGTGGTTGGACTGCAGGGACAAACCAATAACGAGGCCCTTGTTTTCCAGGATATTGCCGAACTGGACAACGTGGAGTTGCCGAAAAACATCACCCTGTACAGCCAGACCACCAAAAGCATGGAAAAGTTTTACAGCATTAAAGACCAGCTTTTGCAACGCGGCTACGACCTTAAGGCCAATGATACCATTTGCCGCCAGGTATCCAACCGGGATCAGGATCTGCCCAAATTTGCTATAAAATTTGACAAGGTCGTTTTTGTTTCGGGAGTAAAATCATCCAACGGCAAAGTTTTGTATGAAGTTTGCCGCAAGCATAACCCCAATACTTATTTTATATCTTCCCCGTCCGAATTAAAAAATACGATGTTTGCTCCCGGCGATAAAGTGGGTATTGCCGGCGCCACCTCCACCCCAATGTGGCTGATGCAGCAGGTAAAAGCGGAGTTAGAGGCGTTTTAGCCAACAGTTTAAAATTAGCAGTTTGCCGCTTTAAAGCAGGTAAATCTTAAGGACCCAGCAACTTTCACTCTTTCGTACAAAAAAACACTAATCTCCAATCTCTAATCACTATTTTTGCGTAAGAATATTATGTCGAAAAAAGGAGTTTTACTGGTTAATTTGGGTACGCCCGACAGTCCGGAAACCAGGGACGTTCGTAAATACCTGGATGAGTTTTTAATGGATCCGCGGGTGATCGATATCAACCCGGTATCAAGGGCACTGCTGGTAAAAGGCATTATTGCCCCTTTCCGCAGTCCAAAATCAGCCAAATTATACAAGGCCATCTGGCACGATAAAACAGGCTCACCCCTATTGTATTACAGCCAATTGCAACACAAATTATTGCAGGACCGTTTGGGCTACGAATATATGGTTGAACTGGCGATGCGCTACCAGAGCCCGTCGATTGAATCTGCCTTAAACAGGATGAAAGCTGCTTTGGTGGACAGTATCCAGGTGATCGCCTTGTTCCCGCAATATGCTTCGGCAAGTACAGGCTCGGTTTATGATAAGGTAATGGAACTGATACGCAAATGGCAAACTATCCCTTCCATCTCCTTTATTAATTCGTTTCATGACAACGAGTTGATGATTGAAACATTTGCCAATAACGGCAAAAAGTACAAACCTGAGACTTACGATCATATCCTGTTCAGTTTCCACGGCCTGCCGCAGCGGCAATTGATCAAATGCGACCATACCGGCAAATATTGTTTAAAGGTAGAAGGTTGCTGCAATACGCTTAATGATACCAACAAATTTTGCTACTCGGCACAATCCTATGATACCGCCCGGTTGATCGCTGAAAAATTAAATCTCCCCAAAGACAAATATTCTATTTGTTTTCAATCGAGATTAGGAAAAGACCCCTGGGTGCAGCCCTATACCAGCGAAGTGGTTGCCAAACTGGCTGCCGAAGGGAAAAAACGCCTGCTGGTATTTTGCCCTGCTTTTGTGGCCGACTGCCTGGAAACCGTTTACGAAGTTACCGTTGAATATGGTGATGAGTTTAAAGCCCTTGGTGGTGAACATGTGCAACTGGTGGAGAGCCTGAACGATTCGGCTACCTGGATAGACGCGCTGGAGCAAATGGTGATTGGGAAGAAGTCTTAAGTCTGGAGTCGAATGTCCCGGGTCTATGGGTGTAACATTCCTTGATCTTTTTACTCTAAAAACAGCTTAATTGCACACAACAATACTGAGAACCGATATCAAATAATGAATACAAAACTAATAATGACCCTAAGCGCCGTCACACTTGCTGTTATTGGGATCGGGCTAACCTTTTTTCCCGGTGAAATATTGCAATACCTGGGCATCGCTTCATCAACGCCATTATTGATCATATTGCAGTTGCTGGGTGCTTTGTATTTTGGCTTTGCCATGCTTAACTGGATGGCGAAAGGTGCGCTTATTGGTGGCATTTATAACAAGCCGGTAGCGGTAGCCAATGCGGCTCACTTTTTAATCGGGGGTTTGGCATTGGTTAAAGCGCTGATCAATAATTCCGGATCTCCTTTTCTTTTATGGATATTGGGTGGGATTTACCTTGTTTTTGCGGTGAGTTTTGGCATCATCTTTAACACGCACCCTGCAAATAATCAAACTGTATAAAAGATCATTGTTAAAATTCGGTTTCAAATTTGTCATTGAGCAACTTTTTGTTACTTTTTCCGACCGCAGCTCAGTTTGCTGCTGGCATTTAAAACTGCGGCAAACTGCAAACCGCCCAGGCAAACTAAAAAAAGGGGGATTAGCTCAGCTGGCTAGAGCGCTTGCATGGCATGCAAGTTAAAAACGCCCCTAAATACACTTAAAACCTCTTTTTTACTACTTTCTATTCTTTTTACGTGCAAATTACGTGCAACCTGATCTTTGTTTAAATAATCT
>NZ_CAIWNH010000528.1 GCF_903913935.1 uncultured Mucilaginibacter sp. | reverse complement strand
CCCTCATTCACAGGTGGAGCTGGTTATTGATGCCTCTTCAATAGAATTATTTGCAGATAATGGTTTAAGTGTATTAACGAGCTTGTTTTTCCCGCACAAACCATTTAACCATTTAGTTTTTAAAAGCGAAAAGGGCGCCATTTTTGAAAATACAACGTTGATACCATTAAAATCAATATGGTAAAACGCCTTTACGAAAAACAGATTTGAAGGTCTGCTTTAGTTGATTAGTTATGGCGCTCCAGCTGAGATGGGGGCGCCTTTTTTGAACAATGTATTCTAACTTCTTATAATGGTTGATTACTATTTAGGTCAAGTTTTTTTTGTAAAAATGGCGAGAATTGCCTATTTTTATACTATAAGATTTGCAATTAAATTGTACAAAAAAAGTGGTGAGTATTTCGGTGAGTAAGAAATAAAATCCGCCTAACATATTGAATATCAATTCGGTTTGGGAGGAAAACAAATCCCTCCCTCTCCGCAAAATGCCCTCCTCAACGCAACGGCATTTTTTTTGCGCAGACACATAAGAGACTGTTCGGTTAAGCAGAGGAAGTATGACCGGGCGCGAGCACAATTGATATCCAAAACAATTTACGCTGCAGTAGCTAAGCGTTGTTGACGTCGCAAGTCATCACTTAGCTTAGATTTGAAATCTCTCTGTTTCGCTATGCTATTTTATTCCACCAAAGGCAGCAAAGCACGAATTTTTGTGTAATACCTCTATTGCACTGAATCCAACTTTTGCAAGCAAAGCAAGCTGGTAATTCAGTGAACGGGGGGTGTCTTCATAATTTACATAGTCCCAAACTTTCTGGCGGTATTCGGGGCCACCCAGCGTCTCCAAATAGTTGCTGTACTTATCCACAAACAGCTTGTTGATAAATTCGGAATCATGAGCGATTAAGTCAGATACCCAAAAGCTGCCGCCCGGTTTAAGCGCTTTATAAATTTTATTAAACATCAACTCCCAGTCGTCGTCATCGCGCAAATGATGCAGGGTGGCCGCAGCCAGGATAATATCAAAATGATTGTCCGGCAGGTCAAGGTTCCGCATGTCATTCTGGATTAAAGTAACCGTGCCCGCCGTTTGTGGTGAAACTCTTTCTTTGGCTTTTTGAAGCATCGGCATGCTCAGGTCGTTTAGTGTGCAGTTAAGGCCGGCGACCTTACTCAACATCCTAAGGGTGTAATTGCCTGCGCCGCAACCGATATCAAGCAGTTCCTTAGCCTGCGGGTTAACATATTTTGCGGCTTCCGTACAAAGCTCCATCGTTAGCGGCGCGTCGATAGTGGTTTGCTGACCGGTTTCGAGGTTCGAAAAGCGTTCGGTGTCCTTGTCAAATCTTTCCCTGATCTCCTGGTTGGTTGCCTTTTTTGAATAATCCGTTTTCATATCTATATATTGATTTGCCAAAGTTACCGGCTTTATTCATATTTGGAAAATATCAATTTTATCAATAATTGATACCCTATAGGTATGGAATTAAGACATCTTTTATATTTTAAAACAGTTGCTGAAGAATTGCATTTCCGGAACGCGGCATTAAAGCTTTTTATTTCTCAACCGCCCTTAAGTCGGCAGATAAAGGAGCTGGAAGATGAATTGGGCGTATTGCTGTTTATCCGAAAAAACAAGCGGGTAACCCTTACTGAAGCTGGTAAAATGTTTTAAAATGGAAGTGGCTGCTATTTTTGCGCACCTTGAAGAAAGCAAAAGCATTGTTAAACAAATTCATAAAAGCGAAAGTGGCGAATTAAAGATCGGCTACATCAGTTCTGTTTACCAGTCGCACCTTGCCGATGTTTTAATAGCGATGCGCGACGTGTTCCCCCATATTAAAACAAATTTATTCGAGATCCCGACGCTGATGCAGATAAAAGCACTGGAACAGGGAAGCCTTGATGTGGGTATACTGCGCGCGCCTGTACATTCAAAACAATTAAAAGTACAGTCCCTTTTTTTTGATCCCTTTATGGTAGTTATCCCTGCATCGGAATTGAAGTTCGAAACGCAAGAAGACCTTGCTGACTATCTTAACCGCAGCCCGTTCATATTTTTCAACAAGGATTTTGCGCCCCGCTACAACGACAAACTCATTGAGATATGCGGAAGGATGGGGTTTAACCCCGGGATTGTACACGAAGCCAACAATGTACACTCGATACTGCAATTGATCGAAGCCGGCCTCGGTGTATCTATTTTGCCTTGTTCGCTAAGGCAGCAATATAGTTACTTAAACGTATCGTTTATTGGATTGGAAAATATACCGGTAAACACCGAGGTTGTATTGGCTTACAAACAAACCAACAAAAGCGTAGCGCTTAAATGGTTCATTGAGCACTACCAGGAGGGAAAATAAAATGGACTCCCGGCGCTGCAATTAAACCTATGTTAAGTGGCCTGCCGTTACCCGTCGAAGCTTGAGCGAAAGATGCCGATATGTAGCGTTGCTCTGTCAAGATACCTTGATATTTAAAACGTTAACAAATCAGGAACTGCATCAAAAGATAGCATTAAATTTGAACGGCGGAAAATCAGCCATTTAATTCCCCGGCGCGGCGAAGTTTATAATAATCAGGCAAGAACGCTACATTGGCGCTGTTTTTAAATGATAAGCCCACATAGCGTAGTTGATAGCTTTAACTACTTGTTCAATATAATCCCGGTCCTTTGAGATTAAACTATCTGTTTCGCCAGATTTTGTGTTAAGATGGACAGAATATTTCTCTTCGGTAAAATACACGCTTAAAATGGAAACAAAAAACAAAATTATCCCCGGGATTCTCCAGGCATTGAAAAATATTAACAGGAAGCCGATCAAAGCCAGTACAAGTTTAAGAGCTCTGTAAACCCTAACCGAACGTGTTTTAACAGCCAAAATATTTTTTATTTCGACTACTTTATGTGCAACAATAAACCTTGTTTGTGTTACAATTACATTTTTATTTTCAAAAAAGCTGATCTCTTGCATTTGCTTTAAGTTTTGTTAGTTCGCTAAAATTTTAGTGCCCGGTAAAATCGGATATATTCCTGCTGAATAAATTACAGATCGTTAGCAATTCATTTTTGAGAAAATGCCTGAACGTTAAAAGTCAACGCGTTCGATAGCCGGATCACTGATCTTCTGACGGGCTATACCGTGCTCGACACGCCTGGTTATTATTTTCTCCTTAAATAGTAAATATAAAAAGGCTGTGTTGGTCACCATGTACCTTTTAAACAGGCGCCTTGGTTCCCGTACCAGGCGATAGAGCCATTCGAGGCTGCTTTTTTGCATCCACACTGGCGCTCTTTTTTGAAGCCCGATCAACACGGGCAAAGCGCCGCCTATTCCTATCAGGACAGCTGGTATTTTATCTTTCATTTCTGCCATCCATTGCTCCTGCTTTGGACACCCGAGGGCAACAAAAACAATATTTGCCCCTGAAGTAGCGATTTTATCAATTACAATGGTTTCTTCAGCCTCCGTAAGATACCTGAAAGGCGGCGAGTACATACCTACCACATTCAATAACGGAAATTCTTTTTCTACAAATGATCTTGTATGCTCAATAAGGCCGGACGAACCGCCATAAAAATAAACGGCAAGCTTTTCGGCAATGGAACATTCTAATAATGACGGAAGCAAACTCATACCGTCGACCCGCTCCTGCTCTATACCGTGTAATATTTTAAAACTTTTCGCTAAAGGCATACCGTCCGGCGTTACAATATCCGCCTCGTTAACTACACGTTGAAAATCTTTAGACCAATGCGCCTCAACCAGCATATGTGCATTGGCCACACATACATAGGAAGATTTCTTTTTCCTGCCCAGGTCTGAAATCGACTGAACAAATTCATCGCGTTTTCCCCTCGAAATATCTATAGATAAAATTCTTTCTTTTTTTAACATAACCCTTGATTTTGATTTTTTATAAATAGATCTTTTCCTTCATCATATTAATCTATACTTAAGGCCATGGTCTCCGCCTGCCTGAGTCCCATATAATTGAAGTACGGGCAGCCCAAAAAAATTATTGAGAAATACCCTTTCATCATGCCCAAATAGCGTTTTAGTTTTACCGTGTAAATTTATTATTAATCCTATATAAATAATAGGATTAATGAAAATATTTTTAATTTTTCACATTTCTTTTAATTTTTAATTAAGGCTTTTTAGGGACTTGTTCTTTTCTATTCGGAACTCAGGAGAAAAACTGGTTGTCTTCATAATACCAGTGCCTGAAACCCCGGTAAAATCGTTCTCCGAGATTTTCACCCCTTTCCAAATTTGCATATCATAAATCTGGATCCCGTTTTCCCCGGTGATGGTGTTTTTCCTGATTATTATATTTTCCGAATAGTGGTTTCCTGCCGATACTTTCATCTTGATACAGGAATTTCCCGGGGCGCCCAGCAGCTGGTTGTTTTGTATAGTTACATTTTTTGCCGGCCCGCGCTGTCCTATTTCAATAACGGGTGCATTGCCCTTACCACCCCGGTTATCAAAAATATTATGCTCAATCCGAGCGCTTTTAACAGTATCAAAACCTCCTATCGATAAACACAAGTTATTGGTGCCATAATTGCCGGTAATCCTGTTCCCGGTAACGATATATCCCGATCCAGTGTGGGCGGCATAGGCAATATTTGGTGTTCCGGCCCCCAATTGGATAGACCCATGCTCGATCATATTATTTGTTAAAGTGTCGTTATCCCCAACCAATTCGTACCCGCTGCGGTGGGTGCCACCACCGTTTAAATGCTTATTGTCTTTAAAAAGGCAATTATTAAACACGCCGGAAATTCCGGAGGCATCATAACCATTCCCATCAAAAGTATTACCCGTAAAAAATCCGTGGTTGAGATAGGTGCCTGCACACTCAACCGCAAAATACGCGGCGTCCTTATTTTTAAAATAATTATTTCTGAAAACGATGTTAGAACAAACCTGCGATTGAAATGAGAATGCAGCATTTATTTTATCAAGCTGGTCCCAATTGGTTATTGTATTGTTATTAAATGTTAAGCCATTTATACCTCTTACTGAAACCGCGCTGGAACCCAAATTATTGAACATACAGTTAAAAATCACCACATTGGTAATGTGATCTGTAGGACCGATCAAAAACACTGAACCATAGTTTTTTGACCCGGTGAATGAACATTTTTGGATGACCAGGTTATTAATTGATCCATTGGCGCTTAGGGTTGATTTGATACAAAAAATGTTTTTCCCCGTATTGTTTTTACCATTTGCATCAAACGCAATATTCCTTATCAGGAT
>NZ_CAIWNH010000527.1 GCF_903913935.1 uncultured Mucilaginibacter sp. | reverse complement strand
GCTAAAAAGTTTGCACCGCAATTAAGGCTGATGGTGCATACCGGAACCTTCCGCTATAAATCGCCGGAGGTTTTCAGCAATTACGACCTGGTGATCACAACCTATGGCATCAGCAGGATAGATATTGAACTGTTTAAAGCTTACTTTTTTGATTATGTGATCCTGGACGAAAGCCAGAACATCAAAAACCCGTCGTCCAAATCATTCCAGGCGGTAAGGCAATTAAAATCGAAATATAAGCTGATCTTAAGCGGCACGCCGGTTGAAAATTCGGTGAATGATCTTTGGACGCAAATGTCATTCATCAACCCTGGCCTGCTGGGCATACAGCAATTCTTTATGAATGAGTTTGTAACGCCTATTGAAAAGAAAAAAGACGAAGATAAGGCCCGCAAACTACAGGCACTGATAAAACCTTTTGTAATGCGCCGCACCAAGGAGCAGGTTGCAACGGAACTGCCGCCAAAAACCGAAAACTTATTTTACTGCCAGATGAGCGAAGAGCAGTCGGCGGTTTATGAGCAGGTGAAGTCGGAATACAGGAATGAGCTATTGAAGAGTTTGGATGATGGTACTTTCCCTAAAAAGCAGATCCAGGTATTGCAGGGGTTGATCAAACTACGGCAGATCGCCAATCACCCCATCATGATCGACAGTGAATATGAGGGTGATTCGGGCAAGTTTGAGAACGTAGTACACACCTTGTCAAACGTGCTGGATGGTGGGCACAAGGTGCTCATCTTTTCGCAATTTGTGCGGCAGCTGAATATTTACCGGGAATATTTTGATACGGAGGACATCCCGTACGTTTACCTGGATGGCAGTACACAAAACCGTGGCGATGTGGTCAAACAGTTCCAGGAAGACCCTAAAACCAGGGTCTTTCTAATCTCGATCAAAGCCGGTGGGGTAGGCCTCAACCTGACCGAAGCCGATTACGTTTTCATCCTTGACCCATGGTGGAACCCGGCCGTTGAACAACAGGCAATCGACCGTACGCACCGCATTGGGCAAACCAAAAATGTATTCATCTATAAATTCATTACCAAAGATTCTGTCGAGGAAAAGATCCTGGCCCTGCAGCAGCGCAAACTCAGCGTAGCCCGTGCGCTCATCACCACCGAAGAAAGCTTTATCAAATCGCTTTCGGTGGAGGATATTAAGGAGATTTTGGGGTAGCGATTTTGGCAATTCATGATGGATATTAAATGTTATCCCGAAAATTTTGTTGCGTTGCGCAACACGTACAACAACCTGCAGCAAAACGCTAAATTACTGATTATTAATAATTTAACTACTGACAAGATCTTGTCAGTGACAGGATCTTGTCAGTAGTCTTCAGGAGTTTTCTGCCTCGGGCACTACGGTCAACGATTAAGGGAATTTTCCTGCCCCGCAGGTTCTCTCTCAGAGGAACCTGCGCCATATGATTAGATAGAGTGAAATGTTTATTCACGTCTCCACAGGGTCTCTAAACCTCTGCAATTATCGGAATTATTGGTTCGATTGAGGCATGGCCGTAGGATTCGCAGGCGGATGCGGCATATTGGGCATCCTGGCACGCGGAATTTTAACAATCAGATTGATCCTGGAGCGAGGGTAACGCGAACACCCCCGGAGCGTGAAGTAGTGGATAGTTGGTGGCTGTAAGTAATGGGGTCTAAGCCCCCAAATATAAAGTATCCAAGTTGGTAAACTTCGGACAGCGAGGGGCGGGTAAAAAAGCCCCATAACTTGGTATTGTTTAGTCAATTCCAAGCTCTTTATGCATTGCGTGCCATTCTTTTCCAAATTCAATCAATTCTAATGCTGATCTTCGCTTTTCTTCAGGTAAACATTGAATACAGGTTGGATACTGAATGCCTTTGTAATGTTCTTTACATTTTGGACATAATTCCAGATTGTTTAAATCATAGTTAGAAGCACATTTTTTACAAGCAGTTACTGTATCTTCAAAAGAAAGATATTTTATAGTGTCATCTAAATAGAGTAAAAATGCTTCCATTCCAATTATTTCAGACTCTTTGGTTTTCACCATTTCTCTTTGAAACCAATACTTTATATTCGATAAATTATGCTTGTTTTTCCATTTATCTTTTGATATAAAACATTTGTCACGAACATCAAGAGCATCTTCATTTTCATAAAAAATAGCAATGAGTTCATCTACCGATTTATAAATAGGTTTATCAAATTCGTGTCGGCATTCTGTGCAACGATATTGTGGAAGTTTTCTCACTCTTTTGTCAGGGCGGTTATCTCCACAATTTGGGCATAAAGTTACAGGCACATAATCATAATTTTTTATGATAAGTTCCCTAAATTCACATTTATCAACTACTAAATTAGCTTCTTTGAAAATTTGAGTGTGTTTTCTCGTGACCTCTATTTTAACTTCGGAGTATTTTTTTGGATGAGAAAGGTGTTGCATTGTTAATGTATCCATGCTGCCGCATATTTCGCATTTTTCTTTAAGAACTTTACCTCTCCTCTCTTTCCAATCTTTTGTGTGCCAAGACCGTTGCCCTTCTTTATAATCTTTCCAATATAGTTCTGTTGCAAGGTCTAATGAAATTTCTCCGTTAGCCAGCCTTACCCTTAATTCG
>NZ_CAIWNH010000526.1 GCF_903913935.1 uncultured Mucilaginibacter sp. | reverse complement strand
TTTAGAATGATGCATTAATACCAAAACTGAAGACTTTAGGAATTGGAACCTGGTCGAGACTAAGCCTTTCCGGGTCCGGACTTAAATATTGCTTGCTTTTTAAAGTAAATATATTCTCGGCCATAGCAAATACGCGTATCCTTGTAAAGATTGCTTTAGGTTCAATACTATATCCAATTTGAATATTTCTCACTTTGAAATAAGAAGTATTTACGATGAAATAATCAGAAGTCCTTCCCTCGTTGTTATTGTCTTTCAGCGTTAAAGCTGGTACAGTTGTATTGGTATGCTGTGGTGTCCAGGCATTGAATACACCCGGCCCTACATTTTCCCGGCTATGCATTAAATTGTTGTAAAAGGTATAGGGATCAAATCCTCTTCTACCGGCGACACCCGATCCAAAAATGGATAAGTCAAACTTTTTGTAAGTCAAATCAATCCTTGCGCCGTACTCCAAAGCCGGCAGGGTAGTTCCGATCCATGTTTGATCGTTGGCATCAATTTTACCGTCATGATTTATATCTACATAACGAATTCTTCCCGGCCCTGCGCCGATTTGCGTGGGAGCAGCATCAACTTCAGCCTGAGATTGGAAAAGACCGGCTGTTTTATAACCAAATATGTCAAATTGTGAATGGCCAATAATAGTATTGTCTATACTGCCAGGGTATGCAGGTCGAACATTCTCCGGTAAGTTGGTGATCTTGTCTCTAAAATGAGAGAAGTTTAGCGTCACATTGTAATTAAAATCACCTGTTTGCTGCCCATGATAAGACACTATAAATTCCCAGCCCTTGTTACTTTTTGATGCGCCATTAACTGTCTTAGTTTGGCCTTCGCCCAATGCAGATGCAACAGGAGGTGTAATCAAAATACCAGTTGTTTTTCTGGTGAAATAATCAAATGATCCAGAAATTCTATCATTAAACATCGAGAAATCTAAACCGGCATTTACCTCATCAGTAGTTTCCCATTTAAGTCCGGGGTTTGCGGCCTGTGTTTGAACAAAACCAGAAGGTAAAGATCCTGTATTAGCACCTGATAAAGAATATGCGGTTCCAATATTCATATATTGTTCCCAAAATCCACCAACAAGTTGGGCCAATGTAGTGCCATACCGTGTATCATAAAGTGCAAAACGGGATAAATCACCAATTTCCTGGTTACCTACTCTACCCACACCAACTCTTGTTTTCAATTCAGAGAAAATGGTGTTATTTTTCATAAAGCCTTCCTTGTCAATTCTCCATCCAACAGACGCGGCCGGAAAAATACCATATTGATTATCAGTACCAAATCTTGAAGAACCGTCACGGCGAACAGTAACTGCTGCCAGATATTTACCGGCATAGTTATAATCTAAACGGCCAAATTCAGAAAACAATCTATTTCCAAGTGACGTTCCTGTAACGGTTGTATTGCCTGTTCCGGCATTTAACGTGAAATAGTCTTGACTTTGTAATGCAAAGCCCTGTTTTAGCGTGGTTTGAAAATCAGTAAAGGTCTTAACATATTCTGTACCAGCTAGTACTTTGAAATGATTTTTTGCATTCAAATCATAGTTATACCTTACCGTATTTGACCAGGTGGTACTTAAATAATGGTTTTGATCAAAAAACAAACTGTTCGTTGTGCGATTTAAAGCCCCTTCCGAAAAGGTTGGCGTTATAACCTTATTAAGATATGTTGCATTGTCTGCACCAAAATTAGTTTTGAAAAACAAATTTTTGATTGGTTGAATTTCTAAAAAAACGTTACCAAATGTGTTTACCCGATTTGCATTATTCCATTTTGCAAGGTCCTGCATGTGCAATGGGTTGTTCCTGTCAGAATACCCTGCACCTAATTCGCCGGCATATGTAGTTCCATCTATTTGATATACAGGAATGGTTGGTGCTAATGTTACCGCCAAAAATGGAGTCGATGCGCCCCCCAGGTCATTGGTTGTAAGGGTTTCATTAGAATTGGTTATTTTTAAATTAACACCAAATGTAGCTTTATTGTCAAAAGCATGTGACAAAGCATTGATGCTACCTGTCGTGCGTGCATACTTGGTAAACCTAACAAGACCGTTATTGGTGATATTACCAAAATTAATTTGAAGCGAAGAGTTTTTGTTGCCTATTGAAGCAGTTAAATCATTATTGGTAACAACCGCAGTTTTGTATAGTACGTTTTGCCAATCCGTATTACCTGAAGGGGTATTGGGATCACCACCTACCAGGGGCTTTTGTGTTACACTATTTAAAACGGGATTTTGATAGTTATTATTCCAATCGAAAGAATATATATCACCATAGCCTGCGGCAGGATCCTGGCCATCGTTTACAGAAGCTTGCCATAATGCCTTTCCCCTATCAGCTGAATTTAACATTTTGAATCGTAAAGATTTTTCAGATTCAATGGATGTGCTGTTATTAAATTGGAACTGCACTTTATCCTCTGTATTTCCACCGGTTTTGGTTGTTACTATAATAACACCATTTGATGCACGTGAACCATAGATCGATTCGGCCGAGGCATCCTTTAACACTTGAACAGATGCTATATCTAACGGTGACAAATTTTGAAATACTTCTGGCCTGGTGGTAGGTATGCCATCGATAATATATAAAGGATTGTTATTTCCTAAAGTATTTGCGCCACGTATTAGAATTCTGCTTGTTGCACCGTTAACCGATCCATCTTTTTCAATGTACAAGCCAGCGACTCTGCCTTGTAAAGCTTGCATGGTGTTACCTGAACTATTATTTTTAACAGGCGATAAGTCGACAACTGAAACAGATCCCGTTAGGTCCTTTCTTCTTTCAGAAGAATAACCAGTTACAACCACTTCGTTAAGCGTGCTTTGGTTATCTTTAAATTGAATATTCAAATTTTGCGTTGCAGCAGTAATTTGTACGCTTATGGGTTTCACGCCAACGAAGGTAAATTTTAGAGTTTGCCCGCTTTCTGCATTTATTTTAAAATTTCCCTTTGCATCTGTGGCGGTTGCTTTTTGAGTTTCTACAACCGAAACGGTTACAAATTCCAATGGCTTACCGTCGCTATCGATAACCGTCCCTGTAATTTGCCGGGACTGTGCATAGCCCTTGCTTAAAAATAACAAAAGCAAGAAGCAAAAAAGTAATAATTTTCTCATTAGTTTTTTTTTAATAATTGATTAATGGTCTAAAAAATTTGGTCTAAAAAATTGGTGTATTCTAACAAATCGTATTCCGGGCAACCTCCTTTCTGTGTAGCTATAAATGCCCCCATGGCCACTGAATTTTTGATGGTGGCCTGCGGGTCATTTTTTAAATAATGATTGTAAATAAAGGCAGCTAAAAAGGCATCTCCGCTGCCAATGGTATCTTTAACATTTACTTCGTTGCCCCATGCATTATATACCTTATCCTCTTTATAATAGGAAGCACCGAATTCACCCTTGGTCACTATTATTTCGGGTATATCAAAATGCTTTTGTATATATTTTATTTGAGACTGTTCGTTGCCCAGCGGTCCGCCAAATAAGAGCTGTGCCATTTCCAGCTCAGACTGATTGAATTTCACGATGTCCGCTTTGGATAAAAGCAACGCTAAAATGTCTTTATTAACAAACGGCGGACGGAGGTTAATGTCAAATACTTTTATGGCCTCACTTTCTAAAAATTCCTTCAGTGTGTTTCTTGAAATATCGTTTCTGGACGAAAGGCTGCCGTAGATAAAGTAGGTCGACGGCATAATTTGGTTTGTAAAAACTTCATTATAATCGATAAAGTCCCTGGCGACCGGAAACACGATTTCATAGGACACTTCGTTGCCGTTGTTCATTTTAGCAATCACCTGGCTCGTTGGGTATACTGTATCGACCTGTAATAACTGCATATCAATGCCCCATTTATCCATCAGTCCCACTAATCGCTGACCATCGTCGTCATAACCAATCCTGCTCACAATGCCGGTTGACAATCCCATTTTACTTAGGTGATAGGCTACATTTAATGGCGCTCCACCAGGCTGCGGGCCATCAGGTAAAACATCCCATAGGATTTCTCCGTAACAAATAGCAGGGCCGTTATAAATTTCCGTCTTCATAAATGTTGGTTAATGCATGATGATATTGGATTCGATTTGTTCAAGCGATTTCCCTTTGGTTTCAGGCATCCAGCGCCAAACGAAAATTAATTGAAGCACCATCATGGTACCGAAAAACGAAAATGTGACCGCACCGCCTAATTTTTCAGCCAGAAAGGGGAAGGCAAATGCAATAATTGCCGCCATGATCCAATGGGTAGAACTCCCTAAGGTTTGCCCCTTGGCCCTCACCTGGTTTGGGAAGATCTCGGAGATAAAAACCCAGATCACCGCCCCTTGTGAAAAGGCAAAAAAAGCAATGAAACACATCATATAAACGGGTACCGCAAAGCCGCTGAAATTGCCGGTGTAAAAAGTATACGCCACCATAAAAAGTGAGGCAATAAGCCCAAACGACCCGACCAGCATCAGTGTTTTGCGTCCAACCTTGTCGATAATGTTAATGCCAACGAACGTGAATATGAAATTAATCATCCCGATGCCCACCGTTGATAAAAGCGATGAGCGCGCACCCAGACCAGCCATCTCAAAAATGCGGGGCGCATAATATATGATCGCGTTAATGCCAGAGACCTGGTTAAAAAATGCAAACAAAACGGCAAGTATTATTGGAGTTTTGAATTGCCCCGAAAAAAGTGAATTACTGTCCGATCCGTTGGTGCTTTCCAGCTTAGAATTTTGGATAGATAAAAGTTCTTCTTTGCAGTTAAGCGGATTGATGATTTTGAGTATCTCGAGCGCCCGTATTGTTTCACCCTTTTTAAGAATGAGCCAGCGCGGGCTTTCAGGTATAAACCTTATCAGCACCAGGAATACAACTGAAGGAATTGCCTGTATCCCGAGCATTAAGCGCCATGAGGTATCACCCAATTGGCTGATGAGGTAATTCGATAAATAAGAAATTAAAATACCCAATACAACATTAAACTGGAACAGGCCAACCAGGCGTCCACGCTTGTCGGCAGGAGAAACTTCGGATATATAAATAGGCGCAGTTACCGAGGAGGCGCCAACTCCCAAACCGCCCAGGAAGCGAAAAACCAGAAACACGTACCAGTTATCAGCAAACGCGGTACCTAATGATGCCAGTAAATAGGCAATGGCTACAAAATAAAGAGTGTTTTTGCGGCCAAAACGATCAGACGGCTTGGAACCCAATAAGGACCCTATCACCGTACCTATTAAAGCGATTGAAATGGTAAGTCCGTGGGCAAAAACAGAAAGATGCCAGAATTGCTGGATGGATTTTTCGGCCCCCGATATTACTGCGGTATCAAATCCAAACAGGAAGCCGCCAAGAGCTACGACCATGGACCAGGCCAGGACAGAATGTTTACTCATAAAATATTTTTGGTGTTAGTTGGTTATTGATTGCAAAGTAGACCGAATCAGAGGGCGGTGGTTATCAATTTTATTTCAAAAAGCAATAAAATTGCAACAAATATTAAATAATTGATTTTCAGGTATTTAAATAAATTAAACCAAAGAAAAAATAGCTGATATATAGTAATGTTACATTAAAACTACAATTTGGTTACATCAAGGCTCTTCTGCAGGAAACCACTTTAGTTACCGCATTTGCAGAAGTTGATTGTTTATGTATAACTTTGAGAAAGGACTGAATTTTCCTGCCAATTATATACCGTACAATTACTTAATCCAGATAAGTTTCCGGCATGCATAAACGATATACATTTCTGAAATTTTTTATAATCATTTTCGTCATTACCGCAATATATAGCTGCAATGAGGCCAAAAAAAAATCTGCTTACACAATAGGATTTTCACAATGTGTAGGTTCTGATCTTTGGCGCAAAACTATGCTGGAGGAAATGAAGACTGAGCTCTCACTTCATCCTGGAGTTGATTTTATTTACACGGATGCTGAGAATAACAGTAATACACAGATCTCCCAGGTAAGAAAAATGTTAAACGATGGCATTGATTTGCTTATTATATCCCCCAATGAAGCGCAACCACTTACGCCTGTAGTAGAAGAAGCCTATAATAAAGGTATTCCCGTTATTGTAATCGACCGGAAAACGGCATCTTCCTTATATACAGCGTTTGTTGGAGCGGATAATTATGAAATAGGTAAAATGGCGGGCCAATATGTTGGATCAATATCAAAAGAAAGGGTCAATGTGCTGGAGATAACAGGTCTGCCCAGATCGTCAGCTGCTATTGAAAGAGACCATGGATTTATGGACGGGATTAAAAAATTTCCGAACGTACAAATCAAGGCCAAAATATATGGGGATTGGCTAAAAGAAGTAGCTGAAAGTGAATTACTGAACTTCAAAGCGAAGCTACCTGAAATTAATATGATCTTTGCCCATAATGACAGGATGGCTTCGGGGGCGAAGGAAGTGCTCGGTAAAATACACTATCCTGGGAAAATAAAAGTTATCGGGGTTGATGCATTGCCCGGTAATGGCGGCGGCTTGCAAATGATTGATAGTAAAACTATTGATGCTAGTTTGCTGTATCCTACCGGTGGAAAGGAAGCCATTGTCACAGCCTTCCATATACTTAATAAAGAACCTTTTTCAAGAGAAAATATCCTGCAATCGCTGGTTATTGATTCTACCAATGTACAGTTAATGAAAATGCAGTGGAGCAAAATAAGCAGCCAGCAGGATGATATTGTAAAGCAGCGGTCAATACTAGAAGAACAGCTTTCTATTTACAGGAGCCAACAAATTGTACTAAATATCATTGTGATCTCCCTGGTTTTAGCTATCGTATTTGGAGGCCTGGCATTTTATTCTTTATTGGAAAACCGGAAGATCAATAAAAGCCTTGAAGTAAAAAACGGCGAAATATTGTCACAGCGTAATCAATTAATTGAGATGTCTGCCAAAGCAGAAGCCGCAACGGAAGCGAGGCTGAATTTTTTTACAAATGTCTCTCACGAATTTCGTACTCCGCTTACATTGATGTTGTCACCTTTACAGGATTTACTTGGTAACGATAAAATCGTTTCATTGGCCGGTAGAAATGTAAAAATGATCCAGCAAAACGCGTACAGATTGTTAAAATTAGTTAACCAATTGATCGACTACCGTAAAATTGAATTTGATAAACAGCGGATTAAAACTTCAGAAAACAACCTCGTTGCATTTGTTAAAGAGGTAATGGAATGTTTTCGGGTGTACGCTCAAAAACAAAATATACAACTAACACTAATTTCAAAAGAAAAAAATATTCCGGTATGGTTCGAAGCTGAAATGCTGGATAAGGTTTTTTTTAATTTATTATCCAATGCCATTAAATTTTGTAGTGAGGATGGCCTGATTACAATCACCATACATAGGGAAGATACTAATTATGTCCATATTGAAGTCGCAGACAACGGGGTAGGGATGTCGGCTGAAGATACGTCATTAGTTTTTAATCAGTTTTACCAGGCTGATAATTCACCGATAACAGGTTCAGGAATTGGTCTCTCGTTATCAAAAGAAATTGTTTTGATGCACCATGGACACATCGAAGTTAAAAGCCAAAAGTGGAAAGGCACCACCTTTACGGTTTCCCTTCCTCTTGGCGATCATCATTTAGGCCTGATTGAAAAGGATTTTCAAAGAAATGAATGGTCTGATATGGCGGAGCGATCAAAAATATACCAGGCCGATCTTGAAAAAATAACAGGGGAAAACGAACAAGACATTTTTACCCAACCTAAAGAACATTCGATATTAATCGTAGAAGACAATAAGGACTTGTTGGCATACTTAGTAGAGAAATTCAGCGCGTCCTTTGAGGTGTACGCGGCGGATAATGGCAAAGCGGCATTAACAAAAGCTTATGAAAGGGTTCCTGATCTTATTTTATCGGATGTTGTTTTACCCGGATTGTCGGGTAAAACCATTGTTGAGAAACTCAAATCCGACGTAAGCACCTCTCACATCCCTATTATCCTGTTAACGTCCCAGGGTAGCCTTGAACACCAGATTTCGGGTGTAAATACTATGGCCGACCTATACATTACCAAACCATTTAATTTTGATCATCTGCTGGCCAGTGTACAAAACCTGATCAAAAACAGGATCATTCTAAAAGAGCATTTTACAAGCGATATCAGCACTTCAGAAAAGTTGCCAATTTCTAAAGGCATTGACAAAAAATTCATCAATGATTTTGCCGGTATAGTAGAACAGAATTTATCGAACGATAAGTTTAATGTGGACGACATTTGTAAAATAATTGGCATTTCAAGGATTCAGCTTTACCGAAAAGTAAAAGCTTTGCTGGGCTGCAGTATTACTGATTACATTTTGAATAGACGATTAAAAAAAGCAAAGTATTTGTTAAATAATGAAAGCTTAACTATATCAGAAATAACCTACAAAGTAGGTTTTTCAAATCCCAATTATTTCTCTACAGTTTTTAAATCAAAGTACGGGTGTACGCCGAGTGAGTTTAAAAGAAATCAACATTCATAATAGATCAAATCTATTAACTGTAATGACGTTTTATCGCTTAAATTTTTCTTGGTCGCGTTTATATCAATTGGAGATGGCATTCAGTTTAAATTTTAGTTCAATAAAAAAAGCCACTTGTTAGGCGGCCTACATGTATGAATAAGTTAAGCACAAATCAATTAAAGACGTCAAACTAAAATGCTATTTTCTTTGAGAACACATTGAAATTTGCTACCAAATTTGATACCAAAAGCAATTAACGGGCACAAAAAAGCCCTATACATAATGTATAAGGCATATTTTGATGTGGGGTTGCGGAGAGGGAGGGATTTGTTTACCTCTTAAACCGTTTTGATATTCAATATGTTAGGCGGATATTATTTCTTACTCACCGAAATACTCACCACTTTTTTTTGTACAGATTAATTGCAAATCTTATAGTACAAATATAGCAATTATGGATTTGTAAAACAGATTATTTGCAGCTTATTATGCTGATCATCTGTAACAGCAAAGGTAGCCAGCGAAGGCAGGGCAGTAAAGGGCTTTCGCGGCATAAACCCGCAAGCCTTTCACGCACTTGGCCATTTATTCCACGTTCCCTTGACAGCCCTGTCTTCTTCC
>NZ_CAIWNH010000525.1 GCF_903913935.1 uncultured Mucilaginibacter sp. | reverse complement strand
TCCGCCGTATGCTATTGTTGGCGGAGTACCAGCTAAAGTTATAAGATACCGTTTTACAACAGAGGAAATCGACAAGTTGGAAAAATTAAAATGGTGGGATGAAGGTATTGATTGGCTTGAAGCAAATTGCGCGCAAATGCATTCAATAAAAAATGTTGATCAATTAACCGTTAATGTACGATGACAGTTTTTCCTTTTTTATATCGATGGGTTAACACTGTCTTCGAAGATGTCTACAGAGGGTACGCCTCGGTTATTACAATTATTAAACTTAATGGTAACCAGGTAAAATATGGGAAAGGTTTAATCAGCCGGGGAATTCCAAAAATCGATGTCGAACGCAATGGAAAAATGATGATTGGAATAAATTTTAGAATGAATAATGGCAACAGGTACAATAAGATCGGCCGTCAACGTCCTTGTCTTTTTGTGGTTAGCCAAAATGCGGTGTTAACTATTGGAAATAATACGGGTATGAGCGGAACCACTATCGTTTGCAGACAAAAAGTAACGATTGGAGACCATGTAAAAATTGGCGGGAACACAGTAATATATGATACCGATTTTCATAGTCTCGACTCCGCATTAAGAAGAGATTGGTTTACTGATTCAAAAAATACATCAAATGCAGAAGTTATTATAGGTAACGACGCATTTATTGGAGCCCATTCAACTATTTTAAAAGGAGTAACCATTGGTGAAGGCGCCATAATCGGCGCCGCGTCGCTGGTTGCAAAAAGCATTCCGGCCTATGAGATCTGGGCGGGAAACCCGGCCCGATTTTTAAAAAAAGTAAATGATGTACAGGTAGAAAATAAAACTCTGGTATACAACAAATGAAGTTCCGAAAGATCTTAATATTTAGCCTCATCTTCCTGGTTGTTTCTGATGCATTGCTATACATCGGGAACATGGGGATTGAAAGTGCGTTAATAGTTCCTGTTTCACTTGCGGCTAAATATTTGGTCTTAATTAACCTGATTTGGGTGGCAAGCAAAAGCGACTGGAAGGATGACCTTTCAAGCACGGTATCTGTGCTTTTTAAACTCCTGCTTGTATGGAATATCATTACAATTATCAGAGGTATATTTTGGGCTCACGATTACTGGGACTGGAAATTCCTGCTTTTTAACTCGGGCTTGTTTTTCTTAATACCACTGGCCTTTTTCATTGGTAAAAGCATGAGCCTCTCGCAGGCTACATTTAACTATGTGATAGGATATCTTTTTCTTCTTGGTTTCCTGGCAATACCATTAGCCTTTGTAACAAACCGTCAGTTGTATTCGCGGTTAATGATCCCGGTAAGCTTTTTTATAGTGATGATTCCCTATTTAAAAATGAGGTACAGGATACTCATTTTGGTTGTGGCGATAACTTCCGTAGTGGTCGTGACCGATTTTAGAACCAACATTATAAAAATCGTCATCTCTATCCTTATCCTGCTTACCTGGTATTTAAGGCGTTATATCTCGGTATTGTGGCTTAAATTGATCCATTTCGTTTTGATTTTTGCACCCCTCGTCCTATTGTTTTTAGCGGTAACCGGCCAATTCAATATTTTCGACCAGGCCTCACAAAATGACAGTTACGTTGTAAAAGACAATAAAGGCAATGCCGGCGATAACGAAAGTTTAACTGCCGATACGCGGACCTTTATCTATCTGGAGGTTTTTAAAACATTGAATGCCCAGGATAGCTGGCTGTTAGGCGGCAGCGCTGTAGCAAAATACAAAACCGAATCGTTTGATAAACTTGTTGAAAACAACCAGCGGTACGGCTCTGAAGTTGGCTTTTTGAACACCCTTTTATATTCAGGTATCATCGGCGTTGTACTTTATGCTTTATTGCTTTTTGTGGTTTCGCACAACGCCATTTATTATTCCAATAACTGGATTAGTAAAATGATGGGCCTGGTAATCATATCCCGCTGGTTATTGTTTTTCATGGAAGAATTCACACAGTTCGACCTTAATTTTTATTTTTTATGGATAATCATCGGACTGGTGAGCACAAAGCAATTCCGGTCAATGACTGATGCACAGGTCGCCCTGTATTTTTCAAGCTATAAGAAATGGTATTTAAACGTATTCCGCGTTAAAGATTTACAATTGAACGAGTTAACAGTTAATAACAATGAAAATTAATCAACAAAAATTAACATGTTATTTATAATTGTCCCTGTATTTAATCGATGGCATTTTACACAGGCGGTTTTAAACAGTTTGATGCTGCAAAGCAATAAACTGTTTAAAATAGTTGTGGTTGACCATGGTTCGACAGACGGAACGAGTGATCATATTGCTTCACAATTTCCGGATGTTATTGTATTGCGGGGTGATAGCAGCATGTGGTGGACAGCGGCCGTCAATGCAGGAATCCGCTACGCTTTAGGGGAAAATGCCTTGCATATCCTCACCCTTAATAATGATACTGTTGCAGAGCCTGATTATATAGCACAATTATATAAAGCAATTGACAGTGCGCCGGCAAACTCACTTATTGGGTCTGCTTCCATCGACGTAAATACCAAAGAAATTACTTACAGTGGCGAGAATTTAAATTGGTTCCTTGAGTCAAGCACAAAACACAACAGTCATGTGAATAATGGCCAGGCTGAAAACGGGTTGTTACCAGTTACGCACTTCCCAGGCAGAGGTCTGCTGATCCCGGTGCAGGTATTTGACCAGATCGGTTTATTTGATGAGAAGTATTTTCCGCACTACATGGCAGATTATGAATTTACGCTGCGCGCCGTCAAAAACGGGTTCCCGCTGTTTTGTGCTATTGGCGCAAGGATTGGCACCTATCCAGAAGCGAGCGGGGCAAATCAAATTAAAGCTATGAAAACTGTTAAAGGATATAAACAGCATTTATTTGGCATAAAAGGCGGCGGTAACCTGCCCTTGTTTTACCGGTATGCATTCAGGCATTGCCCTGTTTATGCACTACCAACGCATTTATTTTTAGGAACATTTCGAAGGCTAATCGGTTATTGGGTATAAGTTATGTTTAGAGTAATTCTATCGGCATTTTCATGTGATCCTTCAAAAGGGTCAGAACCCGGCTTGGGATGGAACTGGGCCATCGGTTTGGCGTCAAGAGGGTTTGAAGTACATTGCTTTACGCGAAATATTGGAAAAACAGAGATCGGGAAACAAATCATTCCTGAAAATCTTTATTTCCATTATATCACCCTACCCCTTGGATTAGAGCGGCTATACAAATTTTCGACAGCGGGCATGTATGCTTACTACATTTTGTGGCAGTGGTTTGCGTGGCGAAAGGCGAGGGTTTTGAAACGGAATATGAAAATAGACATAGCCCATCATGTTTCCTGGGGAAGCGCGCAAATGGGATCGTTTATGTATAAACTGGACGTCCCCTTTATTTTTGGTCCGGCTGGCGGGGGCCAGGAAGCGCCCGAGGCCTTTAAAAAGTATTTTAAGGAGCACTGGGCTGCCGAAGAAAAGAGGGCCAGGATTACCCGGCTTATGCTCCGTTATAACCCGGCCTGCAGCCCTATGTTTATGAAGGCGCAAACAGTAATTGTATCAAACCCCGATACGTTTAAAATGCTTAGTTCTTTCGGGATTAAAAATATAAAGGTGTCTCTTGACGCTGCGCTGCCGGATAGTTTTTTCCCCCAGCATCCTATTATTAAATCACCCCAAAAAGGGAAGCTTAATTTGTTATGGACGGGCCGTTTTTTACCGCGGAAAGGTGTTTTGTTGCTGCTTGATGTAATGAAAGAACTGAAAGAGTATAAGGACATTGTTTTAACGGTGGTTGGGGATGGCGAAATGAAAGAACCTTTCCTTGATAAAATAAAGGAATACGAGTTGCAGGATACCGTGCTTTGGAAAGGAAAAGTACCCTTTGATGAGATAAAAAAATATTACCGGGATTATGATGTTTTCTTTTTCACCTCCCTGCGCGACTCCTGCCCGCCGCAATGCATCGAGGCTATGGCATATGGTATGCCTGTTATAACATTAAACCTGCACGGGCAGGGCTTTATTATTAATGATGAAACCGGCATCCGCTGTAATGCGGATAACCCCGGGATTGCTATCCGTGAACTAAAAGCGGCCATTTTAAAGCTTTCACAAGATCCTGAATTGGTAAAACAGATGAGCGAAGCTGCAACTGAATTTGCGTCAAAACAGAAATGGGAAGAGAAAATTAACACAATTGTTGAACAATATTATCCAACAGTATGAAACCTGCGCCTATTATTATATTTACGTATAAACGCTTAGGTACTTTAATGCAAACCATTGATACTTTAAAGGACAATTCCCTGGCAAGTAAAAGCGAATTATTTATTTTTTCAGATGGCCCGAAGAATCAAAATGACGCTAATTCTGTTAACCAGGTTCGCGATTACATAAAGCAAATTGATGGCTTTAAAAGTGTAAAGTACGTTTTTTCTGAAACCAACAAGGGTTTAGCATCATCTGTTATATCTGGCGTCTCCGATGTGTTTAGAACTTATAATTCAGCAATCGTTTTAGAAGACGACCTTTTATTAACGCCTAACTTTCTGGCTTTTATGAACCAGGCACTTGATACCTACGTGTCAAGTGACAAGGTATTTTCTATTTCCGGGTATTCCTTTAGTTTAAACCCATCATCTAAGGATAATGACGACGCTTATTTTTTAAACAGGGGGTGGTCGTGGGGGTGGGCTACATGGAAAGATAGATGGGAACAAATAGATTGGGAGGTTAAAGATTATCATGAATTCGAAAAAAATATCGAACTGAAAAAAGCCTTTAATAAAGGCGGAAGCGATCTTTCGGCCATGTTGCATAAGCAAATGACCAATAAACTTGATTCCTGGGGGATCAGGTGGCTTTACCACCAGTTCCGGATCAATGGAATTACACTATATCCGAAAAATTCAAAAATATTAAATATCGGATTTGATAGCCAGGCAACACATACAACAGGGTCAGATAGCCGGTACATTCCAAAACTGGATACAAGTTTAAAAGAGGTATTTAAATTTCCGGATAAGGTTGAAATAACCAAAGATTATCAAAATGCATTTCAGCGGAAAATGGGGATTGCTTCGAGGATAAAATCCAGGATAGACACCGCTATAAAGCATTCAAAAAATAAGGTAAGTAATTTGTTTTCCAAAAATTATGCTGACAAAACCGGCAAAGCAAATTTTGTGGAAATAAAAAAAAATTAGCAAAAAGCAGTCCCGCTGTATACAGTGGTGGATAGGGGACTCGCGGAGATATGTGTTTTATACTTTTTACAAATGAAAAACTTAAAGAAAAAAATTTCATTCAATTTGTTTTTGTCATCAATTAATGGCTTTTACAGAAATTATTTTCAAACCAAGCGGTCAAAGTTTGGGGCAATTCACGCAACCTCACGTGTCAGGTTTCCTATTCTTATCAAAGGTATTGAGAATGTATATCTGAGCGAAAATACACACATCCTTGGGCGTTCCTTACTAATCACCACTAAAGCAAAGTTTATCATGAAAAAGAACTCGGCTTCGGCCGAAGGATTAACGGTGGTAACAGGCAGCCATCCATCGGTAGTTGGTAAACTCTTTTTAGATATTGCAGCAGACGACATACAGGAAGCAAAAGATGTTATTGTTGAAGAAGACGTATGGCTGGCGGCAAATGTTACGCTGTTAGCTGGCCTTACTGTTGGTCGTGGGGCAATAATAGGAAGTGGCACGGTTTGCCGAAGTTCGGTGCCGCCATATGCAATTGTTGTGGGCAATCCGGCAAAAGTGGTCGGCTTTAAATTCTCACCGGAGGAGGTTATTGCACACGAAAAACTATTATACCCTGAAAATGAAAGGCTCGGACTGGAGCTTTTGCAAAAAAACTACAACAAATATTTTATAAATAGAATTGCCGAAATTAAATCACACCTTAAACTATAAAAACATACAACCATGGAATTACAAGATTTTGTTAAAAAGTTTGCTGATCAGTTTGACAATACTGATCCGGAAGAAATTACAGCATCAACTAGATACCAGGAACTGGAGGAATGGAGTTCATTAACCATTTTAGTTGTTATCACATTTGTGACAACAGAATATGGTAAGGCAGTAACCGGCGCAGAGCTCCGCAGTTGCGAAACTGTTGAGGATTTATATAATTTGATCGCAACAAAATGATCGGCGAGAATGGTCCATTTTCATTATCCGGCAAAAAAATATTAATAACAGGCGCCTCCTCGGGTATTGGCAGATCATGCGCAATTGAATGTTCAAAACTGGGTGCCGCTTTAATAATAACAGGCCGCAATTCCGAACGTTTGGAAGAAACTATGGCTATGCTATCGGGTTATGGGCATCTTTTTAAAGCGCTGGACCTGAATGATGGAGACGCGACCTCTGGATTTATAAGCGACATCTCCAATCTGGATGGTGTGGTATACTGTGCCGGGATTCAAAAAACCTGCCCTTCGAAACTTATTCAAAGGGCAGATATTGAAGCGGTGTTTGAAACGAATTTTTTCTCAATAGCAAATATCAATAGCCTGCTGTTAAAAAAGAAAAAGCTGAACAAAGGCGCTTCAATTGTTTTTATTTCTTCAACAGCTGCCGGAATTGTTGCAGAAAGCGGGAACGCTGTTTACAGCGCGTCGAAGGGAGCTATAACTTCGTTTGCTAAAGTGCTGGCCCTTGAACTTAGCCACCAAAAAATAAGGGTGAACTGCATTTTGCCTGCAATGGTAAAAACGCCCCTTTTGGAAACTATTTCGGTAGATAAAGAACAACTGGAGCTGGATGAAAAAAGATACCCTTTCGGTTATGGCAGCCCCGAGGATGTGGCTTATGCGGTGATTTATCTACTATCTCATGCTGCAAAATGGGTTACAGGGACTAATTTATTACTCGATGGCGGTTTAACTTTAAGATAAATAAATGAAAGCATATATAAATTCCATATCATATTACTTACCGGAAAGCACCCTTACCAACCAGGATTTGGTTAAGGAGTTTCCGGAATGGAGTGTTGAAAAAGTTGCGGACAAAATAGGGGTTCGTCAACGGCATATTGCTTCAGGAGAAGAAACTGCGGGCGACATGGCGGTAAAAGCGGCTCAAAAGCTATTCGTAGAACATGCAATAATACCCGAATCAATAGACTTTATATTGTTTTGTACTCAAAGCCCGGATTATTTTTTGCCAACCACGGCCTGTATCATCCAAAATAAGCTAGGTATTCCTACTACGGCTGGCGCCCTGGATTTTAACCTCGGTTGTTCGGGGTATATCTATGGCTTATCCCTTGCGAAAGGCTTAATATTTGCAGGAATTGCAAAAAACATTTTGTTGCTGACAGCCGAAACCTACAGCAAATATATCCATCCGCTAGATAAGGGTAACCGGTCAATTTTTGGGGATGGCGCTTCCGCTACGCTTGTCTCAACCGAAGGATTTGCAGAGATTGGTGATTTTGTGTTGGGAACAGATGGTCGTGGTGCCGACAATTTAATTGTAAGGGCTGGCGGCGCCCGCCACCCGGAGACGGAAAACACTGTTAAAGCCGATGAAGGCGGCGCGCTTTTATCTGCCGACCACCTTTATATGAACGGATCCGAGATTTTCAACTTTACGCTGCGCTCGGTTCCTCCTTTAGTTAAGGAAACCTTAACTAAAAATGGTTTGGAAATGGTTGATGCTGACTTATTCGTATTTCACCAGGCGAATAAATATATGCTTAATTCGCTCCGCAAACTGTGTGCAATAAGCCAGGAGGCCTTTTATGTTGATATGGAAGATTTAGGAAATACCGTGTCATCAACTATTCCTATCGGCCTGGCACGGGTAAGGGAAAAGGCAATAAAAGGTGAAAAATTCAATATCGTAATCATTGGTTTCGGAGTGGGTTATTCCTGGGGTGGCTGTGTTCTGAAATGTTAAATGTTAAACAAAAAACATTAAAAGGAGTTATATAACCATGTTTTATTCCGCAATTAAAATCTCGATAGTGTTGAGTGTGCTGTTGAGTCTATGTATTCAGCCGGTGAGTGTTCGTGATAAAAAACAGGAAAGCGTTATGCTTAACGCGGATACGGTTAACGTAAAAACATTTGGGGCCCGGGGCGATAATATTCAAAATGATAGCGCTGCTTTTCAAAAGGCAATTATATATGCATCCGGTAGCAGGAAGGTTTTGCTGGTGCCAAAAGGTATATATAAAATAAGTAACCTGGTGGTTTATCCCAATGTTAAAATAGTGGGAGTTAACGGCGGTTCTGTTTTGGTGCTTACAGACGGCACTCAAAATAACAGGCAATGCTTATCCCTAACCGATATTTCTAAAAACATCCTGATAAGGAATATTGCGTTTGATGCAAATGGTAAAAACAATACGGGGAAAAACATTTTTTGTATCAAATCAACCCTAAGCGCCAATGGATCAATTAATAACCTGGTCATCCAAAATTGTTCATTCACCGGGTCAAAAAACTATGGTTCAGTGTTTTTGATCGGCATGCCAAACCAGATTACTAACGTTGTTGTGTATAATTGTTCGTTCCACGACCTGGGCTCCGCCGCAGTATCGGTAAGGGGTATAAATGGCTTAACATTTGCAAATAATATCGTCACCAATTGGGATTTGCTTGATAAAATCAATTCCGCCTTTCAATTTCAATCGGAGCCGTGTTCCAATATCGTTTTCAGAAACAATCATTTTAAAAATAAGGACGCCGCCTATTTTGCCG
>NZ_CAIWNH010000524.1 GCF_903913935.1 uncultured Mucilaginibacter sp. | reverse complement strand
TGAAAAATGATATCCATATTTTGTCCCTAATTTACGGATAGTTATTGCTCCGGATAAGTATTCCTTAGTTACTTCTCCCTTTAAATGCGATTTGTCCATTTTGTCCTTGATTTTTTTGTCAACCCAGGTTAGGACAAGTCAACCATACAAAATCACCTGCTAATCCCTGCCGAATTAAACTGCAGGTCGTACAGTTTGCGGTAAAAGCCATGCTCTATCCGCAGCAATTCCTGGTGGGTGCCAATTTCTTTTATTTCGCCGTGGTCAAGCACGATGATCTTATCGGCACTTTGGATAGTGGATAAGCGGTGAGCGATCACGATGGCGGTACGGCCCTGCATCAGCTTGTTAATGGCATTTTGGATCAGGATCTCTGTTTCTGTATCTACCGATGAGGTGGCCTCATCCAGGACAAGAATTGCCGGGTTATAAACCAAAGCCCTGATGAACGAAATTAACTGCGCCTGCCCGGCAGACAGCGTTGCCCCCCGTTCCATTACATTATAGTCATACCCGCCTGGCAAACGCTCAATAAATTCGTGAGCACCCACGTCTTTGGCAGCTGCGATCACTTGCTCCAGCGTTATATCGGGATTATTCAGGCTGATGTTATTGGCAATGGTATCTGTAAACAAAAACACATCCTGAATTACAGTAGCGATGCGCGAACGGAGATAGTTGACATCGTATTCGCGGATATCAATACCATCAACTTTAACACTACCCTTTCCGATTTCGTAAAAACGGTTCAGTATGTTTATAGTGGATGATTTACCCGCGCCTGTAGCGCCAACCAGGGCCAGCGTTTTTCCGGGTTCGATATGGAAACTGATGTCTTTTAACACCCAGTTTTCATCGTTATAGGCAAACCAAACGTTTTTAAATTCAATATCGCCCAAAATATGGGCTGGTTTCAACGTGCCGGTATTTACAGCAACTTCATCAGTATCCAAAACCTTGAAGATCCTGTCGGCGCCTACCATGCCCATTTGCAGGGTATTAAATTTATCAGCCAGCTGGCGTATCGGCCTGAAAAGCATATTCAGCAATACAATAAATCCGGTAATTACGCCGGGAGTAATACCATGTTCTCCCGCTGAAAATGATTTGAGTTGCTGATCGGACAAAATTCGTTTACAACCGTACCAAACCAACAAGCCGATGCAAATAGCAAACAATATTTCAACTACCGGGAAAAAAATAGAGTAATACCAGTTGGAGCGGATATTCGCGTCCCTGTATTTTTTGTTTACGGCGATAAACTTGCGCATTTCCTGGTCTTCCCTGGCGAAATTCTGGATAATACTGATACCCGAAATATGCTCCGCCAAAAAAGTATTCAGATGCGCCACTTGGGTACGCACCTCCTGGAAGGATGATTTAATTGCTTCTTTAAAAACATAGGTGGATAAAAGCAGCAATGGCATCGGGATGAGTGTGATTAGCGCAAGCTTCCAGTCCTGGTACATCATGATGCCAATAACGGCGATCACCAGTAACATATCACCCATAATGGAGATCAGCCCTTCTGAAAATATATCGGCTATAGTTTCCAGGTCTGACACTGTTCGGGTGATCAGCATGCCTATTGGCGTGCGGTCGAAATATTTTAACCGCAGGCTGGTGATGTGATTAAAAATATCAATCCGCAGATCACGGATCACCGACTGCCCCAGGGAGTTGGTGAGATAAGTTTGATAATATTGTGCTATGGTTTGAATAAAGAGCTGTAAAAACATTAACTCCACCATAAACAGCATGCCGTTGTAATCGCTCTTTAAGATATAGTTATCCAGTGTTTTCTGGATCAGGATAGGTTGAACAATGGCATTGGCTGCAATAAATACTGTTAAAAACGCCGAAATGATAAATGTAAGCCGGTAAGGTTTCACATATTTCATTACCCTGCCAAGCAGTTTCCAATCAAGCGCTTTACCGGTTACTTCGGCCATTTAGTGAATTAGTGATTTATTGAATTAGTGAATGGGCAAATTTAAATTTATAAATCCGAAATAAAGCCTTTCGCCTTTATGCTTTTGCCTTTAACCTAATATTTTACTTCCGTCAGATATAACCCGCAGGCCGGTACGGAAGTCCCCGCATTGCTCCTGTTTTTACTTTCGATGATTTTCTGCATGGCTTCGGGTTCAATTTCTTTCCGGCCAACCATGATGAGCGTGCCGACGATCGCCCTTACCATATTGCGTAAAAAACGGTCAGCCGAGATGCGGAAAACAATGCCGCTTTCTGTTTCTTCCCAGCGGGCATATGTAATTTTACAATTATTGGTTTTTACCTGCGTGTTTGATTTGCTGAAACAGCTAAAATCGGTATAAGCCATCATCAACTGGGCCGCCTTATTCATCAGCTCCAGGTCGGGCCGGTCGCGCAATTCCCAGGAATAATTATTTTTAAAAGGATCTTTGTTAAAATGAATATGATATTCATAGGTCCGCAATTTGGCGTCGAAACGGGCGTTGGCATCCGCAGCCACAGGGAAAAGGTTCATTGCTGCAATATCAACAGGTAAAATGGCGTTGATACTCCGCAATAAGCTATCTTTTTTTTCCAGGGACCATGGACCATCGACCATGGATTCCCCTGCATCGAAATGCGCAAAAAAATCCTTTGCATGAACGCCTGTATCGGTGCGCCCGCAGCCTGTTGTATCAATGGGTTGCCTTAATATGACAGAAAGCTTCTCATTTATTACTGCCTGAACGCTGACCGCATTTTTTTGCACCTGCCAGCCATGATAATTGGTGCCGTTGTAGGAGAGTTGAATAAAGTAACGTTGAGGGGTTGCCACAATGCAAAGGTAACAATTGTTAAAATGTTTTGCTCCATCCCAAAATGGAACTGCTTAATAAAGCGTTACCATCCTGATTTCGTATCGTCCCCCCGCGGATCTGCGCCGCCATGGTAATAACCGTCCTTGGTTATTAAAATAGCATCTACCCTGCCGATCTGGCCATGGTCAACCATTTTATAGCCTTTTTTCTCCAGGCGGCTTTTTTCGTCAGCACTAATAGTTCCTCTTTCTACTTCAATCACATCAGGCAGCCACTGGTGGTGAAAACGTTTTACATCTACGGCCTGCTGCATATCCATGTTAAACTCGATAACATTTAAGATGGTTTGAAAAACCGAGGTAATAATGGTAGCCCCTCCCGGTGTACCAACCACCATAAATAATTTGCCGTCTTTTTCGATGATAGTCGGGGTCATGGAGGATAGCATCCTTTTTCCAGGCTGGATACTGTTTGCCTTTCCACCTACTAGTCCAAACATATTGGGTTCACCGGGCTTCGAGCTAAAGTCATCCATCTCATTATTCAGCAAAAAGCCTGCGCCTTTCACAAATATGTGCGACCCGAAAGAATCGTTCAGCGTTGTAGTGATCGACACGGCATTCCCTTCGGCATCCACAATAGAGTAATGCGTGGTTTGGTCGCTTTCGTAACCGGCTATAATTCCGGGTTGTATGGAAGCACTTGGTGTGGCTGCATCCCAATTAAAGCTTTTCATCCTCGATTCATTGTATATCGGGTTAATCAGGCTATCCACCGGTACTTTATAAAAATCCGGGTCGCCCAGGTATTTTGACCTGTCGGCATAAACCCTGCGCTCAGCCTCAACCATTAACTGCATGGTCGAATCTGTATTATGTCCCCACCGGTTCAGCGGATACCTTTCAACCGAATGCAAAAGTTGCAGCAAAGCGACACCACCACTGGACGGTGGTGGCATAGTTATTATTTTATACCCTTTATAATTGCCGGTTACAGCCTCCCGCCAAACAGAGTGGTAATTTTCAAGGTCACTTTTGGTCATTATGCCATTGCCTGTTTTCATTTCGGCCACTATCTGATCAGCCACCAGACCGCTGTAAAAACCTTCTCTACCTTTATCACGGATCAATTCGAGCGTTTTAGCCAGATCTTCCTGCACCAGCAGGTCGCCTTCTTTCCAACCATCACTTTTCAGCAGGTAGGATTTACCCGGATTAAGTTTTATGAATTGCCCCCTGTCGTAATTAAGCGCAGAAGCAAGTTTCCTGGTTATTTTAAAGCCATTGCGTGCCAGGTTTATAGCGGGTTGTAAAAGGCCGGCCCATTTTAATTTCCCATATTTATGATGCGCCTCAACCATTCCGTCTACAGAACCAGGAACGCCTGACGCCTGGTGCGTATATAAACTCATATCAGGTATTACGTTACCTGCACTGTCCTGGTACATTTTGCTGCTGGCGCTCGCCGGTGCTTTTTCCCGAAAGTCAAGCGTATTGGTTTTTCCGGATGCCGACCGGTAAACCATAAAACCTCCGCCACCAATATTGCCGGCTTCCGGATGGGTAACCTCCAGGGCGAATTGTACTGCAACCGCGGCGTCAACCGCGTTACCGCCTTTTTTCAATATATCCAAACCAACCTTTGACGCAAAAGGCGTAGCGCAAACTACCATACCGTTGTTGTATTTGGTACTATCCTGCGCATGGGAAACATGCACAGTAACAACCAGCAAAAGACATACAGAAAATTTTTGCAGCTTATTTTTCACGTTGAAAAAAACATTCCCCCTGCTCCCCACCATTTTATTTGCGGTAAATACGTTGCTCATAATTAAAGTCATAGTGCGACTAATTTATAACAATTAAGGTAATAAATTTAATAATAACCATAATAATACAATTATACATTACATATGCCTTTTCATTTTTTATCTTTGAAAACCAACAATTTAAACGCAAATTTCCTTCGATTTTTGTATTAAAAAGCATAAAACATCATTTTTGCCGTTTTATTTAAAACAATTACTCATGAAAAAATTATTATTCAGTTCCTTTTTTTTAGTTTCCGTTCTGTTTCTCAGTCAGCAATCAAAAGCCCAGGATTACAAAACTGCGGTTGGTTTAAAATTTGGCGGTTATGAAAATGGTATTTCCATTAAATATTTCAGCACTCCTGATATCGCCCTCGAAGGCGAATTGGGTTTCCGCGCGCATGGCGTTGTGATCTCGGGTTTATACGAGATCCACCAGGAAGCTTTTGGTGTAAAAGAATTAAAGTTTTATTATGGTGCAGGCGCACATATTGGTGCCGAAGGCAGCGGAGTTTATCAAACTTTTGACGGCGGCAACCAGGTGTATAACCAAAGCCATATTTTGCTGGGCGTTGATGGTGTTTTAGGGCTTGAATACAAAATCCCCCAGACCCCTGTCGCTATCAGCCTTGACTTAAACCCAAGGGTTGAGCTGGCTACCGGACCGTTTTTTGATATTGCACCAGGATTAGGCTTAAAATATACTTTTTAGTTAGAAGTTTGAAACCTGCCGGCAGGCAGGGTCAGGGAAGTCCGAAAGAAAACCAAAAGTCTTTCGGACTTTCTCTTTACCGAACTATAACAATCTTATCATAATACACCTTCTGGCCCAATACTATTTTTAGAATGTAACTACCGGGCGCCTGTTTTGCTACATCAATTGTTGTTGCAAAATTACCCTTTGAAATGGTTTGCAGGTTGGTATAAACTATTAAGCCGGCTGAATTTATCAGGGATAAATTTAAATTGCTATTTGCGGATGATGCAAAAATAATGCTTAGCTGATTGTTTGCCGGAACCGGGTAAACAACCAGACCAATATCTGCGGTGTTTCCATTGTTTGAGGTAAGCACATAAACATAATTGTCAGACAAAAGCTGGCAACCCGTACTTAAGGAGATTCCAACCATGTAATTGCCGCTTTTGGTTGGGCTATAGGTTTGACCGGTAGCACCATCAATCGCTTTACCATCAATATACCATTGGTTCCCTGCCAAAAAATTAGAAGTAAGCGCTGTTCCATTAAGGCTAATTACAGGTTGGGTAAGGGAAACTGCCTGTCTTGCCTGGGCCGCGCAGCCAGGGCTTTGTAATTTCAAATCATAAAAATAGTAGTAAAAGTTTTTATAGTAGGCCGTGTCGGTACCTGAAACGGCATTATTACCATCAATACTAAAAACATTTCCTATTTTAAAAGGATAGCCGCTTACCCCGGTATTGCTACGGTAAATAGTTGCGGTATTGTCAAATACGGCCGTTAAGGTATAGGCGCCCGCGGCAGGCAGCAGTAAATTTAAAGGATATACGGCGCCCTGGTCGTTCAGATCGTCGGCTTGCGGGCCCGCAGCCGGATTAGTACGGGTAGCAACCGCATTAATGGTTGCTGTTGATACCACCTGGCCGTTGGCGTTGGCGACGTTAAAGGTTATTTTACCGGAATTACCGATGTATAAACGTGCACTTTTAATTATTACAGGGATGCGCGTGCTTATATTGATGTATGGTGTAAATTGGTTGTAACCGCCGCCGCTGAATGCATATTTGGTAGTCGGGCCGATACTTCCTTTAAAATCATTCAAACCAGCGTAATAGCTATTATTTATGGGTACCTGCGCTACAGTTGCGGGCGAACCGAAGGCAAAAGGAATCGTATCAGCAACATTTTGGTACCAAAGTATTTCGCCATCGCCCGAACCC
>NZ_CAIWNH010000523.1 GCF_903913935.1 uncultured Mucilaginibacter sp. | reverse complement strand
CCTGTAAAAAAAATATTATTTAGCTGCCTGATGGAATTTGTGATTGTGGCCGGTAGTCAAAGACTACCGGCATAGGCGTCCGTAGACACAGTCTACGGACAGCGGGGGCCTGCGCTGCATACTAGGCCAAGTTAGATTTAAATATTTCTTCCGATGATAACCAAAAGTTCTTGAGCTGAACGATGGTCACTATCCAAATCAGCAAGTTTTAAATAATAGGAGGCCTTGTGAATTGATCTTTCAACAACTTCTCCATCTAAATATATCTGGCCTAAAAAATAGTTTGCTTCATCTATTTCATATTGGCAGTTTCTCAAATTAGAGGTGTCCTTTGAGATTCTTTGTAAAATTTCAAAAGCGTTTTTTACACTTTTTTCAGTTCCCATACCAAAGTAATAACACAAAGCCAACTTTAATGAATTTGAGTTATCGAGGTTTTGAGCAACCTTATAAAGTTCAAATGCCTTTTTATACTCCATTTTATCTCTAAAAAGCACTGCTAAATTATTTGCTGCAATACCCGAACCGCTCTCAATCGCTGTTTTATATAGTTCAATTGCTAATTCTATATTCTGATCACAATAAATCCCTTCACTTAAAAAATCCGCAGTAAGAACAATGGCATCAGCATTCCCATTTTTATACGCTTTATAATACCATTCAAATGCTTTTGGCTTATTTTGCCCGACAATTTCTATGTCTCCTGTAGTTAATCCATAATCGAAATGCGAAGCAACTTCATATTGAGCAACATTGTCGCCTGCTTTAGCAAGCGCTAACAATATAGACCAATCTTCATGGTTTGTTATTTTTTTATTCATTTTTAGGTTTAGTTTCTTGTAAATTCATTAGTTCAATCTCATTTTCCCGCGCGGATTTGCCGCGATTGGTAGTGCGGCTGGGCACCTATGCGATGCAAACAGGTCGCCAATATAAAGAGGTTCTTTGTTTTGTTGTCATAACTGCCACTATTTTATTGTAAATTGAATAATATGATAGATACCTATCAGCGGGGGCACTAGCACGCCCCCAACCCTGGCGCTAGTATGCAGCGTGGCATTGTGCGGCTGGGTACTAGTGCCACGCCGATAGGTAGCCGCTATACCGGCAGCTCTTTTGATTGGAAGCAGTTAACAATGTGATTTTGGAAAAGATTGATGAGCATAGCTTATACCTATCAGCGGGGCACTAATACGCCACCTCTTTTGGCCTTCGCGCTGCATACTAGCGCCAGGTTTGGAAAAAAAAACGATTGCGGTAGCATATAGGCCTAAAGCCATTTGCACGCCGGGCTCAGCGGCATTATTAGACCATTGACCGGTGGTCGTCCTAAGCCTAATGGTATAGCTATTCATGGATGGAATCAACTAACTGCGGGGGGTAAGGGATCCTAAACCGGATCAGGCAACCCTTGCCCGTTTCGCTTTCCACGCTTATGGTGCCGCCCTGCAACCCAACTAGCTGCTTGCAAAGATAAAGGCCTAACCCGGTACCCGGCTTCGTATTGCTACCGCCCGCCTGGTAATAACGCGTAAACAGGCCCGCCTGTTGCTCTTTGGGGATACCGATGCCGGTATCGCTGATGCTGACCTCCAGCGCCGCATTTTGTTCCGGTTCTGTGTGCAGCACGGCTGACACCGTAACGCCCCCCTCATCGGTGTATTTGATAGCGTTGCTCAGCAAATTGACCATGATCTGCTTCAGTTTGAAGATATCGCCCATAACCGTCACACTTTCATCTCCGGTGAATTCTGCTGTCAGTGAAATGCCTTTCTTTTCGGCCATAAAGCGCATACTTTCCACAGCCTCCCGCAGTACCTGGTAAGGTGTAAAAGTAACCTGTAACAGCACAGTACCCTGATGTTGTTCCAATGCGCTGAGATCCAGTATATTGTTAACGGTTTCCATAAGCATGGCCGAAGAAAGATTGATGGCTGATACTTTATTCTCCTGGTCTGCCGATAAAACGGTTTTATTCAGCATGTAAATGGCGCCGGTAATGGCCGTTAGCGGGTTGCGGATCTCGTGGCTCATAGTTGCCAGTATCTCCGATTTCTGGCCCGCTAAAGCTACCGCCCGCTCATTTTCCATCAGGTAATTCTGTTCGGCCGCCCCGGCTTTGCGAATAAAGTAGATCAGCAGGATAATAAACACCAGGATCAGCGTAATGGCCACGCCGATAAAGTGGTCCATATCACTTGTGGTCGACTGGTAATGCGCCAGCACATCGTTCCGGCTCCTTTCCCAGGCCGCCTGGTTAACATCTTTCAGTTGTTCCAAAAGCTGGTGCAGTTGCGCAAGCAGGTTAAGGTTGGCCGTAATAAGCTGTTCATTTGATAACAGCAAATAGGCGTTTTGCTTATTGAGTTGCTGAAGTAATTGCGCCGGTGTGAGCAGGCGCCTGGCCGAATCCCTGCGTTGTTTTTCCCTGATGGTTAATATTTTGACCTGGTTTTTATTGGAGAGCGCGTTTTTTAAACGTTTCAGCAACCCGCTTTTCGTCGCTTCCTCACGGAAAGTGACCGTAGTGTCAGGCTTGCCCGAACGAAGCCGGCCTCTGCCCGCAGCGCTGATGATAGCCGGGGTGGTTGCCTTCAGCAACGAATCGAAATGCTGTTTAAGGTCGAATACCCGCTGTGAAATCGCCTGCTTACTGGCAAAGGAACCTGCGATGAGTTGCCTGCTGCCGGGAAAATAACGCGCACTATCGGCATTGTATTTTACAAAAAGCCGGTTGATTTCGGCAAAAATGTTGCTGAGTTTGCCCTTATAGTCAACCAGTTTACCGGCATTGCCATCGAGGTTGGCTTGCTGAAAATCGTTTTCCGCGCTGTTCAGCTCAAGTAGGATATTGCTGATCTCCGGTGCGGGAGACGGTTCTTTGAGCCTGGCGCTCAGCCCTTCCAGTTTGCGCCCGATGGAATACTTTAACACCACCGAACCCACCGTGATCATAAATGTAAACAGCAGGAACAGGATAAATATGTTCCGTAAATTTCCCGCCGCTGCGCCGGTCCTCATTGATTTTTCACTCATCTCGCTCTCTTTGCTCTGTTTTACCGCTGTTTACAAAAAACGGAAAGCTGATAAATATAGGGGAAATTACAACAATAAAGGTGGAGCAAATACAGTATCCGCTAACTAAGGCGTGCATTTTGACTTACGCTGTCCGGCACTCAATGGGCGGCGACCCGTCAGCGGGCCACCCCGATAAATCGGGGCGACAGCGAAAAAAAACGCTTGCGGAAACATGGAGCGGTATACAGCGCGGCCTATTCGTTTGCCTAAGTGCACCGTAGATAGTTTGCCGCAATAGGTAAATGTTTTTTTTACCAGAAACAGTTAATAATGTGTTTTTAAAGCAAATTGATAAGCATGGCTTATACCTATCAGCGAGGCACTAGTACGCCACACTTTTGGCCTGCGCTGCATACTAGCGCCAGGTTAGGGGTATAAGCGTACAGCGTGGGCCGCAGGCAACGCCCATATTTTAAGTCTTAAGTACTGAGTCGAAAGTCAAAAGTCACCTATTTTAACCTCAAAACTATCTCCTTATTCTAAACGCCGCCTATCAAAATTTCTTCGCCATTTTCCACAACCGGTATACTACCCTCAACATCAAATAGGGCACGGCGAAAATCAAAAGACAAATACCGAATTGGTACAAGTCCACCTCAAATTTGGAAGAAAGAGTTTTGCCGACGTATGCTGCATAATTAAGGATGATGAGGGCAAGCGCCATTGCTGTAAGCACTGCCATCAAAATATAAAGCCATAGCCTTTTTATTCTTTTTCTTCTTTGTCGTGCCTTTTCAGCTTCGTCTATTGCTGCCTGCTCCTTGTTTAAAATCACCTCCAGACGGCTGTTGATCGTCGTCCATTGCGCGTAATTGTCAAGGGTAAAAGCTGCGTAACGTGATACATATGCCATTTTTTCTTCCCAAAAATCATTCGGGTCTGCCATAAAAAGTATTTCGTCGTAAAATTCAAACTCAAAAAGT
>NZ_CAIWNH010000522.1 GCF_903913935.1 uncultured Mucilaginibacter sp. | reverse complement strand
TGGATTCGCTAACGATTTTTTTTGGTGTCTCTACAAATAATTGCGTAGCCGTATTTTCCAGCATCGGCTCATCAAGCCCTTCAATATGTTCTAAAACATATTTGTTTTTTAAAAACTTGTTGTGTGTATTTACCTGTGCTCCGCGCCCTTTAAAAAACTCTGCGTTTTCCTCGTGTCCCATAAAGCAAAAATGCTAATTTATTTAGCATTTTACAACTCTGTAAGTTTGTTTTTTATGGCGTATAAAACAAGTCCTACGCGACTTTTTACATGCAGTTTTTCAAAAAGCTGATCGCGGTAACCATCCACGGTCCGTACGCTGATGCGCATTTGATCGGCAATTTCTTTATAGGTGAGTTCGGTGGCCACTAATTTTAAAAATTCAACTTCCCTGCTATTTAGCTTATCAAACTCAACCGGGTTGTTGATCGAATCGAGCAATAGCCTGGTAACAAATTCAGGGTAATATAACTCGCCCTGTGATACTTTTTGCAGTGCACGTTCAAATTCAATAGGCTCCGAGTCTTTAAGCAGGTAGCCCTTTACCCCAAGCTTGAGCATTGCCAGCACCTTATCAGCGTCATCAAACATGGATAATACGATGACCTGAATTTGGGGATAAGCCGTTTTAAGCCCGCGCGCGGTATTAATACCATTCATGCCGGGCATATTGATATCAAGCAAGATGATATCGGGCCTGAAATCCGGTTTTATTTTACTGATCATTTCGTCGCCGTTTGAGGCTTCAAAAATGACTTTGTACCCTATAAAATTATTAATTAAAGATGCTATTCCGCTTCTGAAAAGGCGGTGATCGTCAACCAATGCTATTTGAATGGTCTTCATCAATATATAAATGTTGTTCTAAAGGGTTTAGGCTAACTTTAATTACGCACCCTTTTCCGGGGGCGCTATTTATTTTTGCAATTGCCACGATAAGCGCCGCCCTGTTCTCCATATTTCTTAAACCTGCTCCGTCACTCTTCCCGGACATTTCGTCCGAAAAGCCTGCACCGTCGTCTTCGAGGGTTAAATTAAACAATTCGGGGTAATATTGCAAACTGATTTTAAAATGATTGGCCCCGGCATGCTTAAGCATATTGTTAACCGCTTCCTGAAAAATACGGAATAGCACCAGTTCACGCTGTTCACCTAAACCGGCAATTTCACCATCGGTCGTAATTTCAGCTTTTACAATCCCGCTTTTATTCAGGCGGTTAACTTCCATTTCAATGGTTTTAAGTAACCCGAGTTTGGTTATATGCTCAAAACTGAGACTTTTTGAGAGGTCCTTCAGGTCGTTAATAGCGTGGGCTATCAATTCACGGCTTTCATTTATTTTTATTTGCTTTTGCTTTTCATCGGCATTGCCGATCATGGCAAGGTCAAGCTTTACAAATGACAATACTTGTGTAATATTATCATGAATTTCACGGCTTACGTGGTTAAGTGTTTGTTCCTGCATTTCGAGCCTGGCTTTAAGCACCTCCTGCCGAAAGATGGATTGAAGTTGTTCCTGCTCTTGCTGGTTTTTTAATTGCCTGTTGCGGTATAAAACAATAAAATAAATAATAAAGCCGGCTATGCTTGCAAACAATGCAGCTGTTGACAATACTAATATTGGAATACTTCCGTCAGGCATAAGTTGTTAATATTTCTTTATTATCAGTTAAAAGTGAAACACCGATAAAAACATGAAACAGGTATAATGAGAAATACCAAAAGTAATACAATGAATAGTTATTAATATGATGGGCAACATAATAATTTGCCAGGCCTAAATTTAAGAACATAGTTGTTGCATAAATAAACATTGCTGTATTATACCAAAAGACACCTTGTTTAACAATGTTAACTTTTGATGGATATAACAACATTTGTTTAAATAACAACAATGAAAAAATGGCAAATAATATTTGGGTAGGCAGATAAATATTTGTAGGAAACACCTTTAAAAAAGGTTGCAAAAAAAAGGCATTAATGATAAAAAAAATAAAGAGGATCAAGATAGACGCGAAGATGACTTTTTTGATGGCCTTGTTTTTGAAAAGATAAAAATAGATTAATGCATAAATAACATATTCAGTTATAGCTTCCGTTTGAAGAATGGGCGCATTATTTTTATACCTGGTTGAAAAAATTTTAGCTAGTACATTAAAACAAAATACGATTAGAACGGACCATGATAATACTTTAAAAGGCA
>NZ_CAIWNH010000521.1 GCF_903913935.1 uncultured Mucilaginibacter sp. | reverse complement strand
GTAAAAATGCAAATACCCCCTACTGTTCAGGTGTGTTTTGTGTAGTTTAAACAATATTTAAAGCCGCTTTAAAGGGGCTTTTTTTATGTTTATGTGTACGGCTTTTTTTTGATGGTGTTGTTTTGCATTGGTATTTTTACAGTACCTATTTATTCTATGGCACTCGGACAGCAACTTATTTCAGCAATACTTAGTGAGGATGTAAACAAAAAAGCGGTTAAGCATTTAAAAGGTGGTTATACCGTTGATCGTAATTATAAAATTGCATGCCGCTTTTATTATCACTTTACGCTTGTAGGCCTTAAATATGAGCGCTGCCTTGAAATTTTAAACGTAGAATTTAACCTAAGTGAACTGCGGATAGCACAGCTTATAATGCTTGAACGTGATAGCCTCTCCCAGCTTAAAAAAGCTAACACGGACCGAAAGGTTTTGCAAAAGAAGTTCCCTTACTTTAATTGGTATTGATTTGAGGTGAAAGGGTAAAGGCGAAAGGTTTAAAGGTAGCTGCTGAAAGGCGGCTTTTTTATTTTAGCTTTGGGGTATGAAAAAAACCTTGATCTTAATTTTAGTATGCTGTGCGATCAGCGTAAGCGGACAAACAACCCATCACTTTAGGCGCTGGCCTACGTGCACCGGCAAATACCCATGCCATGCCTGTAAAAACTGCAAGTATTGTAAATATTGCTCAAAAAAAGGAGGCACATGCGGCGCCTGTAAAAAAGTGATCCCGCTAACAACTGATGCAGATAGAAATTAATCCTAAACAAAATTTAAACATGAAAAAATTACTACTTGTTTTCATTGTATTGGTTGCTTCTTGCACGAATAATAAACAAGATAACGCACCTTGTATTGATCTTAAAGTCATTGCTATTAAGGATACTACGGTCAACTATATCCGGCAATTTGGTTTCAGGTGTGCTATAAAAAACGTTTCGGGAATGAATTTGAAGGCGTACCGGGGCATATTGAATGTTAAGGATGTTTTTGGTGAAAGTTTGGGCGGTTTTAGGATTCAGGATGATAGGGATATAAAAAACGGAGAAAGTAAAACCATTACTTTTAGATATAGTTATAACCCTTATGATGCAAGTCAAACCAAAATTATCACGAATACTGTAGATAAGTTAAAATTTGATTGGAAGCCGTTTAATTTGATACTTGTTAACGGGAAAGATAGTTCGGTATATCGTAATTAGCATAAAACATAAAAGCCGCTTAACTAAGCGGCTTTTATGTTTTATGCGTCCTGAATGTTTATAACCAGATCAGGCGCAGGTGTCGGTATGGTAACAGCCATAGCGGTATTATCTTTAAAGCCGAAGGCATAGTGTAAAACCCTAACCCTTACATTGTCCTTTCTCCTTTCGGTTTTGGCGCTGACGCGGCTAAGCGGGTTAAAGTATTGGTCATCGCTCCAACCGTGTAATACTTTATTTACCCGGTGTTCTAAATTATAATATCCCAGCGCGTTTACTTTATGGCTATTGTTGGCATAGTAATGAGTGGCCGCAGCGTAGGCCGTAACCCCTAACCGTACCTCCAGCACCGCTTCGCCCTGCTGGCTGTTTGTTGAATTATCGGTGTACCTGATCTCTATTGGGTCAAACAATGCACAGGGGAATTTAACCGGGCTCTCCTTTTCGTCAAACTCCAATTGCCCTAAGTCCTGGTCAATAAACTTCAATTCGGGAAGCGTGGCAAGCCGTGCCTGTACCGCTAAAAAAACATTCGCCAAAATGGCATCCATTATTATATCGCTCATGAGTTAAAAATTACGGCTATATCTTTTGTTAGCCATTTTACTATATCAGCTTCCAGTATCGGGCTGGGGCTGGTTTGTGTTGGGGCAAACTGCCTTTGATCTATCTTCATTGTTCGAGTAAATTCCCGTACCTTACTTTTGCCAATCTTAGTTAATGAAGATTTTACTTTCAAATACCTTGACCTTGTATGAGCAGGCACTGTAACCTGGCCGTTAAAGCCCTCGTTATGTACACGGGCATACTTGATGTTATTATAAAATAAAATCTCTCCATTGCCCTTTAATTCGTAGTTAAAGCCCCGCATCAAATCGCCACTTTTAAATAAAATGCGTGTGCCTTTGATGTTTTTTTTCCATGGTTGAAAAGTCGCACCCTGCCAGCCCTGCTTTTGAAAGTTGGCGTTTATAAAGCGGAGCGTTTCCCTGACTACCATCGCAGGTGCCCTATCATTAAAATAGGAATTAAGTTTTTTAGCTACCCCTGAATTAAACTTTCCAAATTGTGAACTATCCATTATCTTTGTATCTCACCTCCAGCGGTAAACCCCGCTATGTACAGGATTGCCGTTAATGTTAACCGGGGCCTAAACAGCCAGTATCGGGGAAACATTAGCGGTTTTTGTATTTTAATATACCCTTACGCATATTCTGCAAAGCCTTGTAATTTATTTGGCCGCCTTTTTTAACTTCGTAAAGCGTTACAGCCCTCAATGATTTTTCGGCATCAACTACCAGCGCGATTGGTGCGCCATCGTAATATTTAAGATAGATGTTGGATAATTTGTCTTTTACCCTATTGCTCCAAATTTCATCAGGGTT
>NZ_CAIWNH010000520.1 GCF_903913935.1 uncultured Mucilaginibacter sp. | reverse complement strand
CACGTTTGGGTACATACTTTTTGTACGCTATATCGCTGTTGCCTTTCTGGTTTTTATACGGCGTAGCTGATATTTTATTCTTTATTCTTTACTATATCGTGCACTACCGGCGCAAGGTGGTACAGGAAAACCTGCGAAACTCATTCCCCGAAAAAACAGAAGCTGAGCGCAAACTGATAGAAAAAAAATACTTCAAATACATGGCCGACCTGATGATTGAAACCATCAAATCGGTAAGCATGTCGGCAAAAGAAGTTAAGCGGCGCATGGTTTGTACCAACCCCCAGTTAATGGAACATTATTTTAGCCAGGGCAAAAGTATACTGGCAGCTGCGGGGCATTATTGCAACTGGGAAATGGCCTGTTTAGACTTTGGCTTTTTAACCAATAATCGCCGCATGGTGATCTACAAGCCGCAATCAAATGAGGTGTTTACGGAGTTTTTTAATCGCACCCGCTCGCGATTTGGGGCAACATTGGTACCGATGAGGCAAACGTTGCGGAAGTTGATCGAATACAAAAACGAACTCACTTTTACGGTCTTAGCCTCAGACCAAACGCCGACCCGCGAGGATGCCAAATATTTCACCACCTTCCTGAACCAGCCAACTGCTGTATTCCTCGGAGTTGAGAAGTTAACCAAAGTGATGAATTGTGTGGTTATTTTTTATAAAATTGAACTGGTAAAAAGAGGTTTCTATACTTATACATTTGTTCCTTTGGTTGAAGAACCAAAAAACACCAAACCATACGAGATCACCGAAATACATGTGAAATACCTGGAATCATTAATCAGGGAAAAACCCGAATACTGGCTATGGTCGCACCGGAGATGGAAGATTAAACCGGAGGACGTTCATTAGTTCATTAGTTCATTGGTTCACTGGTTCATTAGTGTATCCTTTATAAATGATTTAAATTTCGTGTTTGATAATTAATATATTCGCCCAATAAATAATTAATGCTTCCAACTTTTATAAATAATAGCAACTATACAGGTTCACCGTCAAATACCAATGAACTAATAAACCAGTGAACCAATGAACCAAACACCTAAAGTTGCCATCGTTATTTTAAACTGGAACGGCATCAAACATCTGAGCCAGTTTCTTCCATCGGTATTAAGTTCTGTTTATCCGAACCTGGAGATCATTGTAGGTGACAATGGCTCTACAGATGGATCGGTTGAGTTTATCCGAAAAGAATACCCAACAGTCGGGATCATACAAAACGATCAGAATTACGGTTTTACCGGCGGCTATAATAAGGTACTGGAGAAAGTTGATGCTGATTATTACATCCTGTTGAATTCTGATGTGGAAGTTATACCAGATTGGATAAGCCCGGTTATTACTTTGATGGAAAGCGACCCGAAAATAGCAGCGGCGGCGCCTAAGATATTGGCCTTCAATCAAAAAGATCATTTCGAACACGCCGGGGCAGCGGGGGGATATATTGATAAATACGGCTATCCTTTCTGCCAGGGAAGGATGTTTTACGAGATTGAAGAAGACAAAAGGCAATACCAGCAGTCGCACGAGGTTTTTTGGGCGACGGGTGCAGCCTTATTTATCAAAAAGCATTGCTGGGATGAAGCAGGCGGCTTTGACGACCGCTTTTTTGCGCACATGGAGGAGATTGACCTCTGCTGGCGCTTAAAAAATATGGGGTATAAGGTGATGTATTGCGCCGAATCGGAAGTGTTTCATTTAGGGGGCGGAACCCTAAATGTCGAAAATCCATTTAAAACTTTTTTGAATTTCAGAAACAATTTACTGCTCCTGCAAAATAACCTTCCTTTCTGGCGCGCTGTTTTTATCATTATCGCCAGGATCTGGATGGACTTTCTGGCCCTGCTTCGCTTTTTGAGCGAAGGTAAACGCAAAGATGCATGGGCAGTAAGCCGTGCTCATCAAAATTTTGTTTGGCGCCTGTTAAAAGGAGAACACCGCAAAGTATCTGCCCTGCAAAAAGCAAATAGAAAACTACTGGCCAAACGGTACCCGGTAAAAGGCATTTATAATGGCAGCCTGGTGTGGGCATTCTTTGTAAAAAAGAAAAGACATTTTACTGATCTGGATCCGGCAGATTTTCTTTAAAACCTTTTTTACTTCCTGATTTCTTTCCCTCACTTCCTGTAATTAAAAACTGATTGTCGACCGGCGCCCCGTCAGGAAAAAACAATTTGATATCTTTTTGAGTAGAAGGAAGCGGGATGCCTTCGGTATCAATGGCCCCGTATATTTCAGCCAGTATCTTGCTTTTTATTTCTCCTGTCTTATTGATATCGGCCACCCAAAAAAGCACCTTAAATTCAATGGCGCTTTCGCTTACATTATTTACTAAGACAGCCGGCGCAGGTGCGGTCATGATATCGTCGTGGTTAATAAGCAGGCTTTTTAACATGTCTTTTACTTTCGCTATATCCACACCATAAGCGGTTATTATCCTCAAATCAATCTGCCGGTTACTGTTGCTTAATGTCCAATTGATCACCTGGTGCGAAATGAAGTCGCCGTTAGGGATAATTACCTCCGAACCATCGCCGGTAACTACCTTACTGGCCCGGATACCGATTTCACGCATCGTACCCATATGCCCGTCAACCTGGATGACATCGCCAATATTGATCGGTTTCTCAAACGCCATGATCAGGCCAGACACAAGATTGTTAACAATATTCTGCAAACCAAAACCAATGCCTACGCCAAATGCGCTGATAATAATAGTGAGTTTATCAATAGGGAAACCTGACGCTGCCACCGCCAGCAAAAAACCAACCGAAAACACACCGATGCGGATAATAAGCGCCGACGTACGGTTTTTCCTTTTCAATACAGAAAGATCTGTAACCCGCTGGGCCGAAATATCAAAAAGGTAACTGATCACTTTTGAAACTATTGATGAAAGCCAGATCACCAAAATGAAAACAATAAAGCCCCCAAGTGTAAAGGAAGAATCACCGACAGCTTGTTTTTGATTGAAAATATCATGCAAGTTATCCCAAGCCCAGTCGTCAATATTTAAATTCTGAAGCAGAAAAAACAGCCACAATAACGACCCCAGCAAAATCAAAGTATTTTTGAATTTCTTTTGCACCAGAGTATAGTCTATCCAATTGATGATGTTGTTGGGGCTTCGTTTGATTTGAAATTGCAGGTACAAGCCTTGTATTATTATCCGGATAACAAGAAACAGGGTTACGACGAGCCATAAATTAAAAACAGCGGTTACGCCCGCTATTTTGGCCAGGCTAAACCTGCCGGATATATTCAAAATCAATGATAGAACTTCCAGTGTTATAAAAATTTGCAGGGCCAGGCCTGTATTGGGGAGGTGTTCATCGGGTGATTTTTTGTATTTTTTATATAAAGTATACGCTGCTATAATAGAAACAATGCTTAGGCCCAAAATCAAATACCTGTCGGCATTTGAAATTTCGATAAACAAATTGCTGACGCTGTATCCTAATGCAAGCAAAAACAGCACCTTAAGGAAGTTAAAACTGGCTTTGGGAATATCTTTCCTGATCAGTATCAGCCCAAATATCATTGAAAGCAGAAAAAATGCTTCCAATAAAACGGTGGGCGGGTGGCTGTAAAAATAGGGTGCAATTACAGTTACAAGCAGCAACGCTGATATGATCGGCTTTTTATAAATATAATTAGCCTCGCTAAAAAGCTTTTCCGTGTCATCGTGGTTTTTCGACGCTTTGGCGCGGGTGTAAAAGATCAGGGTAAATACCAGGATCAGAAACAAAAGCCCAAGCAGGTTTGTTGCTGTCTGGTTCTTTACAAAATAACCAAGCAGTAAATTGTTTAGCTTTACAGTACTTTTTAATGCTGAATCGAGATCATTATACCTTGGATCCTGAACCCAGATAACGTTTGTTTCCCCTGAAAGCGCTTTTGTGGCGAATCCGCTTATTTTAGCGTCGATTTGGTCATCCTCATCAAGGGCCTGGGTATAGGCAACAGAAGCTTTATCCTCGAGTAAGTTAATTTTTAACAAGGCAGCACGGTTAACGGAATCAATTTTATGCCACAATAGTCTTAGGGTTTTAAGCTGTGTGAAAAAAGTTCTCCGAACCACACTGTCATAAGGGGCCGATCTTAACGATGTATCTTTACTGAATTTGAGCAGGTCTTTCTGGTTTTGTACCAGTTTTGCGTTGATATCGTCGAGATCCGACTGCCATCCTTCGAGGTTATCTTGTATGCGGTCTAAATTATCTCTTAATACAAAAAGGTACCGTAATGTGCTTGATTTGTGCGTATTGGTAACCTTGGCTATTTTATCAAGCCTTTTGGTTGCCTGGGGCAATCGCTCGCTCACGTCGGCAGTGTCCAAACCTTCTGCCAGGGTATTTTTAACCTGATTAAACGAGGTTTTATACTGCTCAATACGCTGCAGAAGGCTATTTATAGAGGTATCGGACTTGTTAAGCGACCGCATTAACGAATCGCGTTTATGCAGCCCACGCCTCGCAGCTTCTCTTTTTGAGACAACAGCTTTTTTATCTTTATCTTTAGTTTGTGAATAGCCTTCAATTGACGAAAAAAGCGCAATTGAAAGGATAATCAGGCTGGTTATTTTAGTTATTCTGAACATTTAATTTTGTAAGATTAAAAAAGTCACCAAACCGGTGCCACGGAAAACAAGTTATTTTCCTGTTAAAACGCTTTCTATTGCTAAACGGTATGAGTCCATGCCAAAACCTGCAATTACACCCAGGCAGCTGGCCGCCAGCATGGAGTGATGCCTGAACTCTTCCCGTTTGTATACATTGGATATATGCACTTCAACAACGGGTGTTTTTATGGCTGCAATGGCATCGGCAATAGCAATCGAAGTATGCGTATAAGCTCCGGCATTTAAAACAATACCGTCAAAACTAAACCCAACTTCATGGATTTTATTGATAATTTCGCCCTCAACATTACTTTGATAGTAGCTGATTGAAATTTCCGGGTAGCGTTTGCGCAACTCTTCCAGGTAGGTTTCAAAATTACTGTCGCCGTAAATAGATTTTTCACGGACGCCGAGCAGGTTTAAATTAGGGCCATTTATAATTTGTATCTTCATCAGTTCAAACTTAAATAAAAACATTAAATAAACTCAATTGGATTGGCGATCAACAATAAAAGGCTTCCAGGCATATTTGAAATTAGAAAGATCGCTTTCCAATAATTCTATTGAGGCCTACAGCCGGGACATTGAAAAGCTTTACCAGTTTTCTGACAGTCAACCAGTTAAACTTTATCCTGAAACAATTACCCTAATAAATTTACGGCATTTTATTGTTTGGGTAAATGAATTGGGCATGATCCCCTCCTCGCAGGCAAGGATATTATCAGGCATAAAATCTTTTTATAAATACCTGTTGATGGAGGACCTGATCAAAAGTGACCCTTCTGAGTTGCTCGAATCGCCCAAAATCCAACGAAAACTGCCCGATACTTTGAGCTATGAAGATATCAATAAAATGATCGACGCCATTGATGTTTCAAAACCAGAAGGCGGGCGCAATAAAGCCATCCTTGAGGTATTATATGGATGCGGACTGCGGGTGTCGGAATTAACGGAACTAAAATTATCAAACCTGTACCTTGATATTGAATTTATAAAAGTAACCGGCAAAGGGAGTAAAGAGCGATTGGTACCCATTGGAGGTTCGGCTGTAAAAGCTTTAAAAATATGGATAGAGAACATCCGCGTACACATCCCGATTAAAAAGGGGGAGGAGGACCTGGTATTTTTAAACCGGAGAGGATCGCGGTTGAGCAGGGTTTATATATTTATGGCGATCAAACAATTGGCTCAACTTACCGGTATCCATAAAACCATCAGTCCGCACACTTTCAGGCACTCATTTGCTACCCATTTGGTGGAAGGAGGTGCCGACCTGCGCGCCGTACAGGAAATGCTGGGTCATGAAAGCATCACCACCACCGAAATTTATACGCACCTGGACAGGGAGTATTTAAAAGGGACGATCATTCAGTATCATCCGAGAAGTTAATTTCGGATTTCGGAATTTCGATTTCGGATTTTAAAAAAGAAGAATTTCAGGATTTCATAATCGCGGAAATCCTAAAATCCGTTTCATCGCCGTTCAGACAATAATTACAACTTCTTCCAAATCGGCCATACCCATATACTGGCGGAAGTTTTGCACATCGGTATCTACCATTTTTTTAAATACAGGGTTTAATATATGCGCCACACTTGCACCGAGGCCACCTGCTGGTGGCTGGTAGGTAATAAGCAGATCGATCAATGTGCCCCCGTCCTGGGTATCACGGAACCTCACCTTACCCGCATTATCAATTATTGAACCGGGTAGTGAACTCCAGCCAATAAATTCACCGGGAACATCCATCACAATTTCGGCATCCCAGCTAACGTTTGCAACGCCTGTTGGCAGTTTGAGCACCCAATGTGAATGTTCGTTATCTAAAACATCTACACTTTCAAGATGGTTCATAAACAAGGGCAGGTTATCCAGTTTGCGCCAGAAGTTGTAAACTACTGACCTTGGCTTAGCTACTGTGAAGGAATATTTAATATTGATATTAACCGGTTCTGTAGTGTCTTTGCCCATTTGCGAATATAATTCACAATGGCCGGTGATACCCCGGTTCATCAGGTATCCGCCTGCACCCAATTTTAAAAGACTTGCAAAAGGGCTTTTGAACAAGTTCCGTAACCCTGAAAAACCCAGCTTTACGCCTGCGGCAATTGAAATATAGCGCTCTGGCCAATTTAAGTTTATTTTTTCTTCGGAGGCGGTATTATAACCGTTCATCCGTACTATTGTTGTTGTTGACATAGTATTTAGTTAAATTAGGTATACCAGCATAACAATCCTGATCGCCGATTAGTTTTGATTATTATGATTTCACTGATTGTGATTTCACCGATTGGAGCATTGATTACACAGAATATCAAACAACTTAATCAACTCAATACAACTTAATCAACTCAATCCAACTTAATCAACCAATCAACTCCCCTCAATACCTGAACTTAAACTTACTCAGATCGGGCAAATACTTTTTAGGGCGGGTTAGCTCATATTGAAAGATCAGGCGGCCCAGGTTTTTCATAAAGGGGAGGCAAACGGTTTTGTATTCGTATTTGTTGTCATTATAGATCTCATTATCGTTGGATTGCACCACTGCAGTTATGATAAACTCCACTTTGTTTTTAAAATCAACGATATAGGCATTATCGATATCAAAGCCATAGGAGTCGCCGATCTTGTCAAAGATGCGGATATGTGGTTCTATGACCGCGGTACTGTCGCCACCATAAAACAGCCATTTACAATAAGCGGGGAAATACTCTGGCTGAGTATAAGTTGGATGTTTGCTCTCGGTAGGGAACATGCTCATGTAATGATAAATGAATTTGTATTGATCAGGGGTTAAATTAAAACGGTCGTTTTCCGGGTAAACTTCGGGGAAAAGCAATCGCTTCAATACCGATTGCTGGTCGGCAATGGAGTAAACGTTTTTATCGCTGAAATCAAAAGGCTTCATCACCAGTTTATCGTTCTTATCTATATACCCATTCCCAACGGTCATATTGTCAAGGTGCATGGGGTATTCGCGTGCATCATATTGGGCTGGTTGGTGATAGACAAGCTTTTTACCATTATAAAAGTCGATGGCGTTGGTATGTTTGGTACCTTCACCGGCGTCGCCAATGGCGAGACGGCTAATGATGCGGGTATTATTGAGGTTATACTTTTTCAGTTTATCATTGATCTCGCCCCGGCCAACAAATTCATAAAGCCGGTTGTAGGCAAAATTATCACTCACCAGTAAGATCTCTTTGATGTATTGTTCAATACCCGGAAGGCCGTTTTTAGCAAGGGAATCTTTTAACATTTTTGTTTCTCCGGCAAAAGAACTATCGGTTTTCATTACTGATTTGATAGATAAACCAGGTATGTTTAGTTTATTCAATTTTTCCAGGGCGAAAATGGCCGTTGGCAACTTTACCGTACTTGCCGGGTAGAAATAATGATTGGCGTTCAGCCTGTAACTATAGGAGGTAAAATGAGGAATATTGTTTTCGTCCCGGTCGATTTGGGTATACAAGATTTGTACTTCGTTATGTGTAGGATGGTTAAGGATATGACTGAACAGGTCTGGGTGTGACTCCAATAAATTTTTCAGGAAAACAGTATCTGTGGTTTGTGCCGAAACCGACAAAGCTTTCATAAGTAAGAAAATAAAATATAAATACCGCGTCATTTAGGTGAAATTGGATGAACTTAACAGTTGATGCAGCCATCTTCCGGACTTTACTGACTTTCCGGACTTTCGGACTTCCCGCCAACTAAAGTACAAAGTATGTTGTTAAATAAAAATCTTATCCTACTTTTGCATCGCTTTGGTTCATTCGATAACTATTTAACGAATGATTAAAAGGGAATACGGTGTAAATCCGTAACTGTCCCGCAGCTGTAAGCTCCGTAACCAATGCCCAATCAATGCCACTGTACGCTTAACATCGGACGGGAAGGCCGGGCAAAAGGGGAGTAAGTCAGAAGACCTGCCTCAGCATAACTATTATTCATAGCTTTCGGGGATTGAAGCTTGAATGTGAAACTCATCTGTCGTTTCCATTCTTTTCATTTCTGTATGCTGTGGGTTAAAACTCACAACAAAATGAAAAAAAATTACGCAATTGTTGCTGCAGGCCTGGGGCTTGTACAACTGGTGTTGCTGAGTACAGCAACACGGGCCCAGGACACAACCCGGACCCTTAACGATGTAGTGGTGACCGCCACCCGTTCACCAAAAAAATTATCAGAAATTGGCCGGGTGGTATCCGTGATCACGGCCGCAGAGATCAGCCGCTCACAAGGCAAAACGCTGCCTGAATTATTGAACACCGTTTCGGGCATCACT
>NZ_CAIWNH010000519.1 GCF_903913935.1 uncultured Mucilaginibacter sp. | reverse complement strand
TTTCCCTTCACTAACTTTATGATCTAAAAACCTGGCGCGGATCAGTTCGACGTATTGATTAAAAATAGCTTTATCGTAGGTCAATAATGGTAAATTTTGACTGCAAAAGGCGGCGATCTTTGCAAAGTTCCTTTTTTCGGGGTGATTGTAGACTACCATGTCATTCGCCTCTCTGTTGTACTGAAATTCAAAGATCTGCCCTTTTATCTCCCTCAGATTTGCCCACAATAGCTGATCAGCTTCCTGGTCGCGTATCGACCTCCGGCAAAGCTGATCATAGGTTGCTACTTCGCGGGCGATGGTTTTTTTAAAGAATCGCAGCGAGCCCGAACTTTTCATTTGTTGAAAAGTGGCGTCATTAGGCACAAACGCAGCTTTTGCGCCGCCTGCAAGCCCATACCAGTATAGTTTTCCGCCTGAAATATTTTTGATTTCCGTAGTACTCAGCAATTGCATCAGCGTATCAGTTTGATGCGAAGCGAAATTATAATAAGTTAAATAGGTATTAATAGAGGCGGTGTCTGCCTTCAGGTCGGCCACCATAGTTTCGGCATATTCTTTGGCCCGGTTATGTTCGGTTATGTTTTCGCGTATATTTTCGGCAATAAAGCCCATCAAAACCGCAAGAAAGATCATCAATCCTTCAAGCACATATTCTTTAAAACCTTTTTTTTCTACTTCGGGATGGTGGTGTACTTCCATGGATTCTGTTATGGTAATTGCGGTAAATTGTCGGTTTTGTTTTATACAGTGCCTCAATTTCGTACTTTGAGATGGAATCAGCAAACATTATTTAAAAGCCGCTTTTTGAATTTCGAATTTCTACTTTTGAACGTGGAACATACATTTTCTTACTGGGAACGCACCGCCTTGGTTGGCCCTGCGGATGTGATCATAATTGGCAGCGGCATTGTAGGCCTAAGCGCAGCTTTGAATCTGAAGCGCCTGCAACCATCCTTAAAAGTAACTGTACTCGAAAGGGGCTTTCTGCCCAGTGGCGCCAGTACCAAAAATGCCGGATTCGCCTGTTTTGGAACTGTTTCTGAGCAGCTGGAATACCTTAAAAAATCATCGGAACAGGATGTTTTAAAACTGGTAGATTATAAATGGCGCGGCCTTCAACGACTACGCCAGAACCTGGGTGATGAAAACATAGATTATCATCAGTATGGGGGCTATGAGCTATTTATGGATGGCGATCAGCAGCAAGCAGAAGAGGCTCTTGACCATGTCGGTTATTTTAATCAACTATTTACGCAGGTAACGGGTAGCGCAGATATCTATTCTGTGGCCGACTCAAAAATTGCCGAATTTGGTTTCAAAGGGGTGGGCAAACTACTTTATAACAATTTTGAAGGTCAGATCCATACCGGCCGGATGATGCGCACCTTGCTGAACAAAGTGTATGAAGCTGGTGTTTTGGTGTTGAACGATTGCGCAGTTACTAAAATAGAAAGTAACAATGACCGGGTTGACCTGATTACCTCACAAGGTCAGTTTAGTGCCGGCAAAGTGATATTGGCCACCAATGCCTTCGCATCCCAATTATATCCCGACCTGGACGTAGTTCCGGGGCGAGGGCAGGTGCTGGTAACCAAGCCTATACCCGGCCTGAAATTAAAAGGAACTTACCATTTCAACGAAGGATATTATTATTTCAGAAATATCGATGGTCGGGTGCTTTTTGGCGGGGGTAGAAATATTGATTTCAATAAAGAACGGACCTGGGATTTCGGTCATACTGAAATCGTAAAACAGCAATTGATCAAATGCCTCGATGAAATGATCCTACCGGGAACGGATTACGAAATCGCCTACTGGTGGAGCGGTATCATGGGCTTTGGGGATATGATGCTACCCATCGTAAAAGAAATACAACCTCAGGTTTTTTGCGCCGTGCGCTGTAATGGTATGGGTGTTGCCATGGGTAGTTTGGTAGGTGAAGAAGTGGCCGAACTGGCGCTTAATACATAATTAATTACCTTAATACCAGGCCAAAGGTCGGGAGGCTTGCGGCAGCGTTAGCTGGCGCTTAATACATAGTTTATCACATTGCATGCGAGCCACAAGCCGGGAGGCTTGCGGCAGCGTTAGAGGTTGGCGGTAGCGTAGTTGATATTAAAACAGCCCCTTGCTGCCGCAAGCCTCCCGGCTTGTGGC
>NZ_CAIWNH010000518.1 GCF_903913935.1 uncultured Mucilaginibacter sp. | reverse complement strand
TTCAATTTAATTCATAAAAATCAGGAACAAATTAATCATTTAGTATTGAACGAACTTAAATTATCAATTGAACAAATAAACCCCGCCGTTTTATGGGGGCCAAATAATGATCATTTCGAGATCATTAAAAAGCAATATCCAAAACTTAAAATTGTGGCCAGGGGCAACGAAGTTAAGATACTGGGGGATGACCACGAGATCAAGATATTTCAAGAGAAATTTTCGCATTTGCTGCAGCATGTTGAAAAATACGAAAACCTTAATATAACCGATCTGGAACGTATTTTGGGGCACAAAGCTTCTGATATACCGTTGCCCGATAATTCGGCAGACAAATTTGCCAGCGGCGAGGTGATCGTATTCGGGCCTAATGGCGTGATGGTAAAGGCGCGTACCGCCAATCAGCGCCGTATGGTTGAATGCATCAATAAAAGCGATATCCTTTTTGCTATCGGCCCTGCCGGTACCGGAAAAACCTATACAGCTGTTGCCCTTGCTGTGAGGGCGCTTAAAAACAAAGATATAAAACGGATCATTCTAACCAGACCGGCTGTTGAAGCAGGGGAGAACCTCGGGTTTTTACCGGGCGACCTGAAAGAAAAGATCGACCCATACCTGCGTCCGCTTTATGATGCGCTGGATGATATGATCCCGGCTGAGAAATTAAAGTTCTACCTGGAAAACAGGACCATTGAAATTGCTCCGCTTGCATTTATGCGCGGTCGTACTTTAGATAACTGTTTTGTGATTTTGGATGAAGCGCAGAATGCTACAGACATGCAGCTGAAAATGTTTTTGACCCGCATGGGGCCATCAGCAAAATTTATCGTTACCGGCGACGTAACCCAGATAGATTTGCCAAAAAAACAGCAATCAGGTTTGCATACAGCGTTACGCATACTAACCGACATTGGCGGAATTGAAATTGTTTACCTGAGCGGCGAAGACGTTGTAAGACATAAACTGGTAAGAAAAATTTTAGCAGCATACGGGGATATTCAATAGGGAGTTCATTGTTGATGGTTCATGGTTCATAGTAAAAATGGCATTTAGATTTGAAGATTTGCAGGTATGGCAAAAAGCCATGGACTTAGGTGAACAGATTAACCAATTAACCAAGAAATTCCCTAAAGATGAAATATACATCTTAACTTCACAGATAAAACGAGCGGCGGATTCCGTTGTCCTAAATATCGCTGAAGGCTCTACAGGTCAAAGTAAATCTGTTTATAAAATTTTTTTAAGTTATTCACTTCGTTCGGCTATAGAAGTAGTTAGTTGTTTATTTATAACAAAAAGAAGAAATTTTATTAACGAAGAAAACTTTAAGGCTTTATATAATGAATATGAAATTTTAGTTAAGATGATAACAGCATTGAAAAACTCATTTTAACACTATGAACCATGAACTATGAACCATGAACTAACATCAATCAAAGAAACACACTTCACATTTCCCGGTCAGACCGCTTTTTATAAGGGTAAGGTAAGGGATGTTTATACTATTGACAATAAATACCTGGTAATGGTGGTTACTGACAGGATCTCAGCTTTTGATGTGGTACTGCCTGAACCTATACCTTACAAGGGGCAGGTTTTGAACCAGATCGCGGCTAAATTTTTACAGGCTACGGCTGATATCGTGCCAAACTGGGTAGTTACCGTACCTGATCCCAGTGTTACTATCGGTCGGATTTGCGATCCTTTTAAGGTTGAAATGGTGATTCGAGGTTATTTAGCCGGCCATGCCTGGCGTGAATATAGCGCAGGCAGGCGGCAGGTATGCGGTGTAAGCTTACCGGAAGGACTAAAAGAGAACGATAAGCTGCCTGAGCCCATCATTACCCCAACCACCAAGGCTGCCGTTGGGCATGATGAAGATATTTCGAGAGAAGAGATATTGGCCAGGGGAATTGTTGCTGCTGCGGATTATGAACAGCTTGAAAATTATACCAGGGCCTTGTACCAGCGCGGCGCCGAAATAGCCGGAAAACAAGGTTTAATACTGGTGGATACCAAATATGAATTTGGCAAAGCCAATGGTAATATATACCTGATCGATGAAATCCATACGCCCGATTCATCAAGGTATTTCTATAGTGATGGGTATGCAGAACGCCAGGCAAAAACAGAGCCGCAAAAACAGCTTTCCAAAGAGTTCGTAAGGAAATGGCTGATAGAAAATGGTTTCCAGGGCAAAGACGGACAAGTGGTGCCATTGATGACCGATGAGATCGTTAAATCCATCTCCGAGCGCTATATTGAGCTTTATGAACAGATAACCGGCGAAGCATTTGTTAAGCCAGCGGATGACAATGTATTAAGCAGGGTAGAAAATGCGATAAAGAATGCACTTATATAGGGGATTAAACGAATAGTACAAGTTATTAGATATGCAATTCTATACCACTTTCCGCCTTTAAAGCACGTCAGTGCCACTTTTTATTATTTTTTGCCCGAAAAATTTCTGATTCCAATCGTGTAAAAAGTTTAATTGATGTTGAATAGTACTTTAATAATGTGGCCCGGAAAAGTTTAATTATCCTGTAGATGTTTAACTGGCGTTAAAGTAATCATCCATTTAGTTTAATTTGTGAGCCGCCTTTGCCCTGTATTTGGTTTACAGATTGCTTTATAAGCGTTAATTCGGCCTCTAAATCATTCATACGATCATATAAAGCGGAAGGATCAGGCAACTCCCTTATAAACGCCGCTCTCCAATACCATAGTTCAATGATGTCTTCGTAATCTACGGTGTAATTTGGGTATTCTCTTTTGTTCGGGTTATCTGATATAAGTATCAATTTGCCTTCGTCAGGGCGGTTTATAACGCGTTTTATGACTATTCCGTCCGTCCTTGTGACTATAATATATACCCGCCTGTTGGCTATGTCACTCAACTTCTCTACATAACGCCCTATTGAGATCGCGCCGGGATGTATCGGCGGCATAGAATGCCCTTTAATCTCAAATCCACGGTGTAATGCGCCCGTAAAACCAGGCGCTGATATGGTTTGCAGCTTCTCAATAAATTCGGGATCACCATAGCCGTTTAAATACCCGGCCGCTACCCTTGTACCCACCACTGTTATGATCGCTTTCTCATCCCTATCCAGCGTAATGATGGTAGGTGCCTGTATTGCCGTTTTTGTACCGTTTTTTTCGGTTAGGTGTGCATTTAGGTGTGCATTTAGGTGTGCATCAGAAACGGCGGTATCACCATCAATTAACCAGCCGTAAGATTTGTTATAATTTCTTGCAATTATCTTTATTGTTTCGAGTGTCGGTAATTGGTTTCCCAATTCAATTTGCGCATAGTTTCCCCTACGAAGTCCGATAGATTCGGCAAAGCCCTCCTGACTTAATCCAGCAGTAACCCTAATACCTTTTATGCGCTCGTGGATACTCAATTTTTTATTTGTAATAATTTCTTGCAATTGTAATAAATACTTACAATATTTGTCACATCGTAATGACAAATATATAAATGGAAATCGAACAAATCAAAATTAAAATGCAGCCGGGCGATTTAAACACCGCCGCAACGGTGGTTGGAATCAGCCCAAACAACGCTTCAAAAGCGCTTACAAGGCCCAATTCAAAGCACTTTAATGCCCTGGTAGAAGTATTGACAAAGGTCATTAGCATGCGCGAAATTATGTTGCAAGAATTACTTACACCCGAACAATAGCACATGCCTGTATACCTTCCATATCAATCTAAACAAACCCTCTGTGTTACTTGCGAGGAACTGGAATTGATCGCTGTTTCAATAAACACGATAAAGGACGGACTTAAACGCCAGCGCAAAGGCCTCGTTAATTGCTGGCCGCATCATAAAGACGGGCTGAAAGTATACATACATTTCGATGGGTTAAAGGCTGACTATAAAATAAGGATCACCAAACTATTATGCCAGGGTATTGACCCCCATCTATACGCCTCCAACACCATCGCCGCTAAACGTAACATCGAATTAGAGGCTTATAACAACCAAATACCCGAACTATTATCAATTGAACCGGAAGACATTAAAGCATTAGACCGTACCGGCTACTATGATAAAACAGATGTTCACCGTATAGCACGTGCCGCCGCCTGGGTGCGTTTGCTCAATCAGATTGACGTTAAACAAGCCCGTAAAATGGGCTACGATAAAATAACCGGTTTCCAGGAAGCGGTATTTAACCATGTAATGGCCGAACAAGGCAAAGGCATGGTTAAGTTTAAAAAAGCCATCAATAACGAGCGTGTGCTCGACCGTAACGCCAGGCTGTTTAATACCACCGGCATTCAATCACTCATTACCGGCCTCATGGGTAATAACAACCGTGGCAAAATGAACCCGCTGGCCCATGCCATCCTGATGGACTTAGCCAGCAACCGCAATAAACTCTCCTTTGAAGACATCGGGATGGAGTACAATAGCAAGGCCGAAAGCATGGACTTGCCAATGCTTACCGTATCGCTATTTAAACAGCACTTAAACAAACCCCAATATAAGCGTGTATGGTATTATAACCGGCACGGAAAACATGAGGGTGACCTTGCCTACAGGGCGCAATCAACCCGCCGCGAAATCTCCAGGCCCGATGCGCTTTGGACAATGGACGGCACTACCATGCAGCTTTACTATCGTGATGCTGCCGGTAAAATTAAAAGCGACCTGTATGTGTACCTGGTAGCTGATGCCCATAGTTCAGCCATCCTGGGCGCTTCGGTAGCCTTTACCGAAACATCATCACTGGTGACTGAGGCGCTGCAAAAGGCAGTTGAGTTCAGAAACTATACGCCGTTCCAGTTACAGTATGATAATTCATCCGCCAACGTAAGCGGCGCGGTGATCGGCCTGATGCAAAACATGACACGGGTACACTTCGGTTGCCGCCCGTATTCAGGCCAGTCAAAATACATCGAAACCTTTACCGGCCACCTGCAATAAAGGGTGCTGCACAAGCTGGCAAACTTTAAAGGCGGTAACGTTACAACCAAATCACCCAACTCAAAGGCCAACCCCGAACTGCTGGCCCAATTGGCAAAGAACCCCGAACTATTGCCTAACCAGGAACGCGTTATAAAAGACTTTTACGAAGCCGTGGCCGAATGGAACAGCCGTGGCGAAGAGCGTGACGCGTATGGTTTCTTTATCGGCGAAAGCAAGATACAGCGCTATGATAAGGAAGCTGCCGGGCGTAATAAGGTCAATTACTTTGATAAGATCAGCCTGTTTATGGCTGAATTAGCACACCCTAACCCGGCCGGTTTCCAGTATACCAATGCAGGTATAAAGATCACCATCAAAAAGAAAGATCATTTCTTTATCGTGCCTGATGAGGGTGGTAAATACGATTTTACATTTCAACAAAACAACCTGGGCAAACGCTTCCAGGTACGCATCAATATTGAGAAACCCGAATTCTGTATCCTGTTTAAGGACGGCAAGCAGGTAGCTATCGCCAGGGAAAAGGAATTGTTTGCCGCCTGTGTGGCCGATTACAAAGAGGGCGAATCAGCGATGATAAAAGATTTCTGCAACAAGCAGGAGGAGTTTGGCTGGCAGTTCGCCCAGGCCGAACTACAAAGGCAAAGAATTTTAATGGAGGCCAATGGCTACAAAGCTACCGGAACCGATGGCATAAGCCACTACGCCCTACAGGATAAAACAAGTTACAACCAGGTGGAAAGCGCTTTACAGGATGCTATGAATGGCATGAATGATATGAGCGACCTGGAACGAAAGCTACTAAAAATCACTAAATAAAAAAATCATGAAAAAGTACATTGTCGAAGTTATTCGAATTGCAAAAAACTCCCCATTTAACTGTATTGGATTCTTTCCAGAACTCATCGCATCAGACGAAGATGCGGCTGTCAATAGCCCTGGTGTTATAGCCTGCGTTTGTAGGTCGTTTGGTAAAAATATAAAAGTAGTGGTATCACCAATGCACGAGGATACCTATACGGAATATCTATTCAATAAATCAGCGGCCGTAGTGCGCGAACCCAAAGTATTGTACTCATAAAAATAAACGACCCCTCTGCAAAGGGGCCATTTACGCCAACTGTAAGGAAGGCTTAACAAATAAAAATCAAATGTATGCAAACTAACGAAAAGGCACAAATCATTGAACAGCTAAGGCTCTCAATTAAAGACAGCGGATTAAGCAATAACAAATTTGCAGTTGAGCGGCTGGGGATCACAGGCGGGATGATCAGCCAGGTATTAAACGACTGGCAAAAAAAAGGTATTGTGGGCGAAAACACCTGGAATATCATCATTAAATACCTCAATAACACCGAAGGATACAAGCTTATCCCTACCGAAAACTTTAAAAAGGTGTGTGAGGCCAGTCAAAAAGCTTACGAAAACAAGGTATTTATACCGTTAACCGGCGAACGTGGCTACGGAAAAACAGCAGGATTGGAGTGGTTTAAACGCTACCAGGAAAGCAATAAAGGATATAAGGTATTTTACGTTAACTGCGAAGGGATCACCACCCGCAAACAGTTTCTTTCGGCCATCTGCACCGTGCTTAATATCCCCAATGACGGCACTATCAAACAACAGGTATATAAAATAAAGCAAGCCCTTACAGGTAAGGATTGCCTGTTGCTTATTGACGAAGTAAGCAGCCTGCAAGATTACCGGGTAACGGTTATAAAAGACTTAATGACCGCCCTCAAAGGGATTTGCGGCATTGTGTTCGCAGGTACGCCTTATTTTATGATGAACCTGATTAAAGGTGCCAATAAAAACAAGCATTTGTTTAGTGAAACGCTCGACCGCCTGTTTTTCCTTACCTACGAATTAACCGCGCCAAACGATAGCGAAGCCGAACAGATATTAAAGGTTAACGGCCTTAGCGGCGAAGCCCTTGACATTGTAATGGGCCGTAATAACAAACCGGCAATGAAACGCTTTGCCTGGCACAATAAACCCACTTTCAGGGGTATATCTGACTGCCTGGTGGCAATACGCATAGCGCTTTGCTCATCTGTATCTATCAATTATCCATCTGTAATAGCTTAAGCCATGATAAAGAGACAAAAATGGATAAAAAAGGGAGCGCCGGTATTGGTTGATGGCAAGCCCGGAACTATTTATAAGGTCACTTATAGTGGTGATGGCCCTGACGCTGATGTCTATAAAATCAGCGTTCAGCTGGAAGGCAGCGCGGCTGCTATTCAGTATGATCCGGCGATAGTTGTAAGGTTAAAAGAGACTTCCGTCTACGAGGGAAACGATGTGATCAACATCAACACCCTAAAGGCTAAAACATACGACCTGCTGGCGCTTGATCCCGAATACATTGAAGCATTGGGCGAAATGGAAAGCCGCTTTGTTGGCATGGCCTACGGCCCCAGCGGTTCAGGCAAGTCGGTATGGATGCTAAAGTTTGCCAACCATTACGCTGGCAAAGTTGGTAAGGTGCTTTACAATATGCACGAGGAAGGGTTTAATAAAACCTTTCAGGATAGGGCAAACAAGTTTAATATAGGCCATAAAAACCTGTTCGTTGGCAACCGGCTAAGCTTTGCCAAAATGGTTGCTAAGATCAAAGCCAATCACTATAGGTTGGTAATAGTTGACAGCGTTCAACGCAGCGGCTTCACCTTCGATCAGCTTGTCGAACTCCAGCAAATGTTTAAGAAACGGAAACTGGCCATTATGATGGTAAGCTTTGGCACCGACCTGGGTAAAACCGACCGGGCGAACGACTTACTGCACGAGGCCGATATAAAGGTTTTTATTAAGACAGGGCAAATGACGGTAATGAGCCGTTACCTGGATCAGCCATATCATAAAACGCTCTTCACCCCTAAGAGCGCTAAAAAAAGTATTCAACCATCATTATTCTAACCACTATGAATGCGAATCAAACCCGCAATAAAAAGCTGCAAGCCCTTCACCAGGTATTGCTTAAGCTGAATGTGATCGACTGTAAAAAGGAGATCGTAGGCCAGTACGGTGTGGAAAGCAGCCGCGACTTAACCGACAAGCAGCTGGATGAACTATTGGAGCGCCTGGCCAAGGGGATCACCAACCGATACAGTACCGAACAGGGCCTCAAAGCCTGGCGAAGCCATGTAATTGTACAGTTGAATAAGTACGGCATATACGCCACAAATAACGACTGGACAAAGGTAAACCAGTTTATGCTTGACAAGCGCGTGGCGGGTAAGCTGCTGTATGAATTAAACGTGGACGAACTAAAGGCCCTGGTGCCAAAGATCGCGTCGATGGCTAAAAAGCGGAGCGAGAAACAACGGTCGGAAATTAAACTGGCAATGTATAACTAAGAAAAGCGAATGGATAAAAAGGTACAGAAAAATAAGCTTAACTATTACAAACGGGTATTGATCATTCAGCAAATATATACTGAAAACAACGCCCAGGGCCGTAGCAATGTATGGATACATGCCAACATCATCTACCCCCGGTTTTTAATCGGCATAAGCACATTTTACACTTACCTAACCATCAACGCCAAAGCAGAAATTAAAAAAATAGAGAATGATTAACCAAACAGACTTACACAGAATGCGCCAGGACGTTGGCGGCACTACGGCGGGTTATTTAGTGCATCAGCTTTTACGCCTGGAGCGGGACGATATAACCATGTTAAAGCATAAAGGCGGCATGCAGTTTATTGATTTAAACAGCGCCGATAACGGGTACGATGGGGATATCATACGTAACAGCTTCGCCTTTTGGACTTGGTGGTGCAAAGTATGGTATATGATTGATATGAAGCTGATAGACGGCAAGGTAAGCCGCGAAAGTTACGTGGCCGAACATACCATCATCCAAAACCACCGCATTATCGAAAGCTTTAAACAACAATACCAGGCCTTTCTTTTGGACGGGGTTGAGAAAATGAAGAAGGGTGGATACGATGAATAAGTTCCCCTTAAAACTTACCAGCAGCGACATGGAGCAATTGATCGGCTTCCTGCAATTCTCGCTGGCACATACCATGCAGTTCGGCTATACCAAAAGCGATACAGATAAGCTGGTGTTAGCCAGCCTGGCCGAATTGCTGCACAAACTATCAGCCGTTCATACCTGCTTTAAACGCACTTACAAATTGCAAATACACCTATCGCACGGATTGGCGCTGGTAGTGCATTGCCGTAAGCCAACGGTTTTTAACCCCGGTTACGACGAAATACTGATCAACGACATTATTGGCCGCGTATCCCAAAAAGCATCTTAAAAACTTTAAATAAATAATCATGACAACCATTACAGCAACAGTAGACGAATTAACAGACGATCAATTAGAAGCCCTGTTAAACCAGCGCCGGGCCAGCAAGGCCAGGGAGCAAAACGAAAAAAGAACCGCTTACGAGGGGTTAAAAGAGGAAACTATCGCTGGTTTATGCGGAGTTGCAATCCACATGAACAGCTTACTACGGGCCTTTAAAAAAACCGCATTTGAGGACATGCAAACCCTGTACGCCCTGTTGCAGGAGTATAGCCAGCGCCATGCTGACGGTGACGGCAATTTCACTATTGAAAGCGCGGATAAGGCCTTTAGGATAGAGTATTCAAAGCAGGAACGCGGCGGGTTTGACGAAAGATCAGTACAGGCCGAAAAGCACATCATCGACTTTGTAAACAAGCAGTTTGCCGGTGATCCCACTACCCACCAGCTAATCACAAGCCTTTTGGAGCGCAAAAAGGGAGCGCTTGATATTAACCTGGTGCAAAAGCTTTACAGCATGGAAGATGCCTACCAGGACGAAAACTGGCAAGCAGGTATTCGCCTGTTAAAGGAAAGCTGGAACCCATCCGAAAGCAAAGATTACATCCGCTTTTACCAAAAGGTTAAAACCGAGTGGAAGCTGATCAACCTCAATTTCGCCAGCGTAGTTATTTAAGCCAGCCCCCTCTAAATCTCCCCCGGTAGGGGAGACTTTAAAACAAGTATTAACAAATAAAAAATAAAAAAAAATGAAAAAAATCAGAAAGAGACCTCCTTATATCAGCTGCATTACTGATAGGGATTTTAATTGGCGTGGTCGGCTTTGTTGACGCTATGGTAGTGTTGATGTATTTGGCAATTGCGGCCTTTGTATGCTGCCTGTTCAGTATGTTTTTCCGGGCCTTAAAGCAAATGAGGAAAGGAGAAAACAGGATATGATGCACGTTCATAAATCATTGCACCAGTTTGTAAAAGTAAACCCATCTCCGCTGATAGATGACATGGGGTTTTACGATGAATACCGCTGCCAAAATTGCGGCCTAACCGGCAAATCAACCCATGATTCTGAATTTATCGAAATAGAGGGCCGCAATACAAGCTGCGCGGCAACGAAGGAATATGGGCGGGTTAAGTTAACGTCAGGGCCACATATATCACTCTTTGGTTTACCTGGCGGTGGCGAATTAATTGACACCGTACCATGCCCCAAAGAGTGGGATCATAAATATAACGATGCGGTTTGGGTGTATTCGCCGGTGCGTAACGAGCCTGTAAGGCTTATACACGGCGAATATCAAATCGCTTATTAACCCGCTATGGAGCATAGGCCGGG
>NZ_CAIWNH010000517.1 GCF_903913935.1 uncultured Mucilaginibacter sp. | reverse complement strand
TTGATCATTTTCAAAACCAGTTTATTATTCATCAAAGGTATATTGACGACCTGATGCATGATATTCGTAAAAACCTTAAGCACATCGAGGAAGAGGTAGTTACCACGTCCGGCTTTTTTGGTGAAAGTAACTTTACAGAAAATGAGTATTTGTATGAGCAGTTTGTTACCGAGGAAAAAATCTTCAATGAATTAAGGCACGAGTTTAACCGCTTTGCGGCACAATGGATGTAATAAAAAGCGAATAAAAAAAAACACCATGAATACCAATCCACATGAAATAACTTTCGGGGATGATAAAGCAATTTATATCCAATCCCTTGGTGCCGCTGAAACCGTTACCGGTTCAAAGCATTTAATACGGACACCGGGTTTGACTATTATGGTGGATTGCGGCTTATACCAGGGAATAAAATCGGTACGTGAAAAGAACTGGCAGCCATTAACGGTTAAAGCTTCGGCTATTGATGCGCTGATTATCACGCACGCCCATCTGGACCATTGCGGCTACATCCCCGTATTGATTAAAAATGGCTACAGGGGCAAAATTTACATGAGCAAACCAACGCGGGACCTGACAGAACTAATTTTACGCGACAGCGCCAAATTACAGGAAGAAGATGCACGGAAAGCAAACGAACGCGGTTATACAAAACATGCTCCGGCACTCCCCTTATATACGATTGCCGATGTGGAAGCTTCGCTTCGCTATTTTGTGCCTGTTGATGCTGAAAAAAATTACGTTTTAAATGACCATGTTAATTTCAGGTTTTCCGTTGCGGGGCATATCCCCGGCGCCTGCTCCATATTGATCAATTGTTTTGGCAAGAAAATTGTTTTCTCGGGAGATATTGGTCGCCCACATTCTGAATTGCTTCCGGCACCAGTTCATTCAGACTTGGCCGATTTCGTAATAATGGAATCAACCTACGGCGACAGGCTGCATGACAAAGACGATCCGGCTGACGAACTGGTTTTTCTGATAAACGACACTATTTTCAGGCGGGGAAATATCCTGATCCCAACCTTTGCCGTCGGGCGGGCACAGGAAATCATGCATATGTTATACCGGTTAAAAAAACAAAAAAGAATCCCTACGGCTATTCCTGTTTTTTTAGACAGCCCCATGGCAGCCTCTGCGAGCAGAGATCTGCTGAAATACCCGGATTGGATAACTATTCCTGAAAAGGAATGCGCTCAAATGTTCAGCGGAATAACCATTAACGAAGATTATACAGGTACAGAGAAGATCATCAAACAAAAAGGGAGTAAAATTATCCTGGCAGCAAGTGGGATGCTTACCGGTGGCCGGGTGCTTGAATACCTTAAACATTACATTACCGATTCAAAAAACACCATTCTCATTATTGGTTTCCAGGCTGAGGGAACGCGCGGCCGGGCCCTGTTAAATCAAACCCACGAAATAAAGATCCATGGGCATTATTATCCTGCGTTAGCACTTGTAAAAGAAATAGGTGGGTTATCGGCTCATGCTGACCAGGGAGAATTGATCAGTTGGCTGAAAAAATTCAAAACACTCCCGTCAAAGGTTTACCTGGTACATGGCGAACCTTGCGCACAGGAAGCGCTTAGGGTGAAAATTAAAGATGAACTGAACATAAAAGCCGCCATATTGAAAGAAGGAAAAAAGGAATTTCTTTTTGCAGTGACATATTCACCTGCATCACAAAAAGCCGGGGTCTTAACACAATGATACCTTAACTTAAACAAATGGATTTTCTAGTAAAAATGCGTGAATATTTTAACCAAACCGGGAGCATCGCCAGGTTTGCAGGTAATTTTTTTACCGTCGGTATGAAACCCCGTTACGAGATAAAAGAACTACTGGCGCAATGCTATTTTATTGGTTATAACTCCCTCCCGCTGGTAGGCCTTACCGGTTTTATAATGGGTTTAGTGCTCACTATGCAGTTAAGGCCATCCATGGTGGTGTACGGCGTGGCCTCGCAACTACCGATAATGGTTGGCGTTGCCATTATCCGAGAAATCGGACCAGTGATAACTGGCTTAATCTTCGCGGGAAAGATCGGAAGTAGTATAGGTGCGGAACTCGGCTCAATGAAAGTGACCGAACAGATAGATGCAATGGAGGTTGCAGGCACCAATCCATTTAAATACCTGGTTGCCACAAGGGTAGTCGCCACCACTTTAATGCTGCCCATATTAACCATATTAGGTGATGCGATTGCTTTATTTGGGGCCTACGTGGGCGTTAATATCCGTTCAGTAACCAGCCTGCACCTGTTTTTTTCTGAAATATTTAATAGCCTTGTTTATGGTGACATTGCACCTGCGGTAATTAAAACGTTTTTCTTTGGTTTTGCCGTTGGCATCGTCGGTTGCTACAAAGGTTATTTTTCAAGCAAAGGTACCAGGGGTGTCGGAAGTTCGGCAAACTCAGCAGTAGTGCTGGCTTCCGTACTGATATTCATAATTGACTTGCTTGCTGTGCAGATAACCGACGTGTTAGGTTTAAATTGATGGATATGAAAACAGTAGTTAACACATCAACAACCAGCGGTAAAAAGGAACCTGTTATCGTTATCGAAAATCTATGTAAAGCCTTCGGCGATAATGTGGTTTTGGATGATTTTAACTTAACTGTACACAAGGACGAAAATGTAGTTGTACTGGGAAAATCGGGTGCGGGCAAATCAGTACTGATAAAATGTATTATTGGTTTAATGAAACCCGACAGTGGGCGCATCCTGGTTTTTGGCGATAATGTCGCCGAATTGAACCATGATGAGCTTGACCGGATAAGAACCAAAGTAGGTTTCCTGTTTCAAAGCAACGCGTTGTATGATTCAATGACCGTGCGGGAGAATCTTGAATTTTCATTACGCAGGCACTGGATAGAAGTTACCCAGCATGATATTGATAATTTGGTAAAAGAAGCACTTGAAAACGTGGGTTTACCACATACCGTTGATATGATGCCGGCTGAGCTGTCGGGCGGAATGGCAAAGCGCATAGCGCTTGCCAGGACGATGATCCTGAAACCGGAAATTATTTTATATGATGAACCAACAACAGGGCTCGACCCCGTAACGGCTAGAGAAATTGACAAGCTGATAGTTAAGTTACAAAAGAAATACAAAGCATCATCCATTGTCATTTCACATGATATGAATTGTGTTAAAAATACGGCAGACCGGGTAGTGTTGCTTTTGGATGGCAAATGTTATACAGACGGCACATATGAGGAACTTCTGGTATCGGCTGATAAAAATGTAAAACAATTTTTTGAATAATTTAAAATGGCAAACCAGGGAGAAAACAATGTTAAACTAGGCTTATTTGTATCAATAGGGCTATTGGTGCTCATATTTAGTTTTTATATAATAGGTAAGAACCGGAACCTGTTTGGCTCAAATTTTCAGCTAAAGGTTCGTTTTTCCAATACAAGCGGGTTAATTGTAGGCAATAATGTTTTATATGCAGGCATACAAGCCGGTACGGTAAAAAACATCGAGATTATTAATGACTCCACCATCGAAGTGCTGTTAACGATCGACGATAAAATAAAGCCTTTTATAAAGGAGACTGCAGTGGCTTCTATAGGAACTGAAGGACTGATGGGCGATAAAGTAGTTAATATTTCGCCTGCAAAAGTGCCCGGGCACGGCGTAAAGGATGGCGATGTATTGGCTACCCGAAACGCGATCAATATGGATGAAATGCTGTTAACTTTATCAAAATCGAACAATAATATAGCCACGATATCCGAAGGCTTAAAAACGGCTGTCACAAGGGTAAATAATTCAACTATGTGGGAGTTGCTAAACGATAAGGGCGTAGTTGAAAATGCCAGAATAACGTTGCAAAATATAAGTAAAGCAAGTGCTAATGCCAACGAGATGACAAAAGGCCTTAACCTGCTGGTAACTCACATAAAACAAGGGAAGGGAACGGCCGGGCTTCTGCTGTCTGATACGGGAATGGCCGGAAATTTAAAAGAAGCTGTTGCCAGGATCAAATCAGCGGGTAATAACGCGAATAATTTAACCATACAACTTAATGATATGGTAAAAGATTTAAATGGTAGCCTGAACAAGGGAAGCGGAACGCTGCATATGCTATTAAAAGACTCTACCCTCGCAAAAAACCTGGGCACAAGCATGGAAAATGTAAGGAAAGGCACTGACGGTTTTAACCAGGATATGGAAGCCTTAAAACATAACTTTTTGTTGCGCGGGTATTTTAAAAACCTGGAGAAACAGAAAAAGAAACAAAAACTCCAGGACAGCCTTAAAGCAAAAGAGCTTTCCATAAAGTAATTTTCCATTACGAAATACCCAAACATTTTACATCGAAGCGCAATACAACCATGCGTCTGAAAATCATCGCTATAGCGCATTTTAGCCGCCATTTATTGTTATACAAAACAACTGTAAGTATGCTTAATATCAGTTAGTTATGTGACCACTGTCATTTTAATTCAGCTATGTAA
>NZ_CAIWNH010000516.1 GCF_903913935.1 uncultured Mucilaginibacter sp. | reverse complement strand
GCAGGTTATTTTACCAAACTGAAAGACAGGCTGAGATCAAACCCATGCCCCCCGCCCCCCTGAAGGGGGAGTAAAAAGCTTTTTGGCTTATTACTCCACCCCCTTTAGGGGGCCGGGGGGCTGCACCTGATCCGGGTAATGCCGGCGTAGGGAGAGGTAACAAGTTAAGTGTACTGCGTATTCACCCTGATGCGGAGATGGTTTAACTAAATTTATTAATAATCATTTTGAAAAATTTATTTTCGGCGTTATTCGCCCTGCTGCTGCCTGTGATGGCCGCGGCCCAATTCTCTGTTTCCGGTAAAGTAACCGACCAGCAAACCGGTGATGCACTGCCCGGCGCAACTATCAGCTTGTCAAATCCTGCAATAAGTACTGTTGCAGATGCTAATGGCAGGTATCATTTTAATAATTTAAAGGCCGGCACCTACAACTTGAAAGTTTCATTTATCGGCTACCAGGTAATTACCAAATCTGTTTCGGTAAACGCTGATGCGGTAAGCGATTTCGCACTAAAACCCGGCTCACTGTTTACCGAAGCGGTTACCGTAAACGCCACCCGTGCTACCCAAAACTCACCTACCGCTTTTACCGATCTCAGCAAAAAAGACATCGATAAAAACAATTCCGGCCGGGGTTTTGAATATTTGCTGGAGCAAACCCCTTCGACGGTGGTTACGTCAAACGCCGGGGCTGGTGTGGGCTATACCAGTATCCGCATTCGCGGATCGGATGCTAACCGAACCAATGTAACACTCAATGGTATCCCGCTAAATGATGCGGAAGACCAGGGCGTATATTTTGTCGACCTGCCCGACCTGGCATCTTCTGTAGAAAACATCCAGGTGCAGCGTGGGGTTGGAACCTCCACAAATGGCGCGGGCGCTTTTGGTGCAAGCATCAACATCCAAACCACCACCCGGCATGATTCGGCTTATGCCGAGCTGAATAATTCGGCAGGGTCATACGGAACTGTAAAAAATACAGCGGCATTTGGCACCGGCTTGCTGGGCGATCATTTTAGTTTTGACGGCCGCTTATCCAGGATGCGTTCCAACGGTTATATCGACCGCGCCTCCTCCGAACTGAAATCCTTCTTTTTAAGCGGGGCTTATTATGGTAAAAAAAGCGTGCTTCGCCTCAACGTATTTTCGGGTTACGAAAAAACCTACCAGGCCTGGGACGGCGTACCCGAAGATAGTGTTAAAGCAGGTAACCGCCGGTATAATGAGTTGGGGTATATCAATTCAAGCAATAGCTTTTATAAAAACCAAACCGATAATTATACTCAAAATTATTACCAGCTGCTTTACAACCAGCAGCTAAGTGATAAACTATCATTCAGCGGCGCTTTACATTATACCAAAGGCTTTGGGTATTATGAAGAATACCGAAATGCGGATTCGTTAAAGAGTTACGGGGTAACACCGGTGGTAGTAGGCGGCACTGCCATTGAGGCGACCGACCTGGTGCGCCGTTTATGGCTCAATAACGATTTCTATGGCCTCACTTATAATTTAAATTATAAGCCCAATAAAAATTTTGATGGTATAGTTGGCGGCGCTTATAATGAATACAAGGGCGCTCACTATAATAATATTGAATGGACGCAGGAAAGCACCAATATTCCGCCTGACTATCAATATTCCCGCAACGATGCTAAAAAAACAGATTTTAACATTTTTGCCCGTGCCGAATATCATTTAGGCAAAGTGTTGTTATATGGAGATCTGCAATACCGGCATATTAACTATTCGTTTTTAGGGTTTGACGAAAGCCTTAACAATGTGCAGCAGGCGGTGGGGCTTAATTTCTTCAATCCTAAAGCAGGCATTACCTGTCAGCTTAATGACAACAGCAATGTATATGCATCGATAGCGGTAGGCAACCACGAACCTAACCGCAGCGATTACACCAACTCTTCACCGCAAAGCCGCCCGAAGCCAGAAAATCTGACAGACCTGGAACTGGGTTACCGGATCAACGAAAGCACTTTTAGCGGAAGCATTGATGGCTTTTACATGCTGTACAAAAACCAGCTGGTATTAACCGGCTCGCTTGATGATGTTGGAGAAGCTATCCGCACCAATATAAAAGATAGCTACCGCGCCGGAATTGAAGCCAGCGCCCGCATTAAAATAGCCCAGGCTTTAAGCTGGTATGTAAACGCTACGGTAAGCACCAATAAAGTGAAAAACTTTGAACAGTACCTGCAAAACTACGATACCGGCACGCTTGACGGGACGCTTTACAAAACAAGCAACATCGCTTACTCGCCTGATTTTACAGGATCAAGCACCATCAGCTACCACCCTTTAAAAAATGCTGAGATTGCTTTTATCACCAAATACGTAAGCCGCCAGTACCTGGATAATACTTCAACCCTAAGCCGTTCACTCGATGCCTATGTGGTAAACGATTTACGGCTTAACTATAATTTCAGCATGAAGGGTGTAAAAAACGTGGGGTTAAGTTTGCTGGTCAATAATATTTTCAGCGAAAAGTATCAATCGGACGGGGCAACCTATCCTGATATTGAAAGCGGAAAAGTAGTGAACTACAATTACTTCTTCCCGCAGGCGCCCATCAACTTTTTATTAGGGTTAAACCTTAAGTTTTAACATGATTATGCACCATTGGATCGCGCTTTTTAACGAACAAATCAAGGAAACCAGCCTGCTGCAATGGCTTGCCGTTATATTGGGTGTTGCCGAAGTTTTGTTTGCTTTGTATGATAAGATCTGGCTGTACCCTACCGGTATCATAAGTACCATCATTGCCATATACCTGCTGCTTACGGTGCAGCTTTATGCGGATTCGGCCTTAAACGTTTATTACCTGGTAATGAGCGTTTATGGATGGGTGCATTGGGCAAAAAAGAAGCAGGGCCCGGAAGTGGTTATCTCCTGGTCGGGTAAAAAGGATTGGCTGATCAGTTTATCTATCTCGATAGGCGGCTGGCTGATCCTATACCTGTTGCTTAAATATTTCACGCCATCCAATGTGCCGGTTTGGGATGCCCTGGTATCGTCAACTGCCTGGGCGGGGATGTGGCTGCTGGCCAAAAGGAAAATTGAAAACTGGATCTTCCTGAACATTTCAAACCTGTTTGCCATTCCCTTATTGTTTTATAAGCAACTGCCGCTTTTTGCCGCGCTAACCTTGTTTTTGTTTGTAATTGCTTTTGGAGGATTATATAAGTGGATAAAGATCTGCAAAGCCCGGCAAACGGTTATCACGGTTTAGCGATTGAGAACTCACATAATATGCATTGTAACTAATTGAACAAATGAGTGATATGGCAACTCCACTCTTGAGAGGGGGTGCGGCCGGACGTGTTGTGGCGGGGGTGTGTTAGCCGGCATGCTGATGAATACCCCCCTACACCCCAAGAGAGTAATGTCACTAACGTTGCCAAGTTAATGTCGAATAACGAACAGAGAATATCGAATAATGAAGTGGAGAATTTGAAATTGGATATTCGAAATTCTGTATTCGATATTAACTCGCCAACCTTTATTGGTTTAAGTAAACTGAGTTCGATATAGCAATTGGATATCAAAATAGCATGCTCCGCCTCGTGGCGGACTACCGCTTTGTATAAACCAAATACCAGGGATAATTGCCACGTCAGTGGCTACCCTTCGCGAATTGGGTAGCCGCTGACGCGGCAAAATTCAACGTTTGAACGTTGTGCTACAAAGCGGTAGTCCGCCACGAGGCGGAGCAAAGGTTTTTTATATCGAATTCACGTTAAGTTAGCACCTCTGATAATTTAAAATGTTATAACTATTTTAAAAGATCTTATGAAAACAGAACATCCCTCAACGCTTTTATCCCCGGATATCGTAAAAACCATCAGAGCTTCCGCTTCTGCAGCCGAGCAATTGGGCAAGATCCATCCGGATCAGCTGGCTATAGTTTATGAGCAAAAATGGTTTAAACTGCTTGTTCCGGCTGTTTATTCTGGGCTCGAAAAATCTTTGTCAGAACTGGTTCGCCTTGAAGAAAGCATTAGCTGGGCTAATGGCAGCCTGGGCTGGGTAGTTACTTTATGCTGCGGTGCTGGCTGGTTTGGCGGCTTTATTGCAGCGGGAAAAGCGACAGAAATATTTGGATCGACGGAGGTATGCCTGGCTGGCAGCGGTGCAGCCACCGGCGAAGCTGTAATAACGCCAAACGGCTATAAAATTACCGGCAAGTGGAAATATGCCAGCGGGGCGCATCACGCCACGCATTTTACAGCCAACTGTATTATCAAAAACGGTGAAGAAGTGGTTTTAAATGACGATGGCACCCCGCTGGTATTGCCTTTTATATTTGAACGCGGCAAAGTAAATATTTTGCCGGCGTGGAAATATACCGGTATGGTGGCTACGGGCAGCGATGCTTTTGAAACGCAGGGCATTGAAGTAAACAAATTGAATTGTTTTCAAATAAACCCCAATGCCGCTATCGTTAAAACACCCCTCTATCAATATCCCTTTTTACAATTAGCTGAGGCAACCCTTGCCGCAAATATTTCGGGTATGGCTATCCATTTTATGGATTTGTGCAAAACTATTTTCGCTGAGAAACAGGAACAGGAAAAACTATCCCGGCTACAAAAAAACTTACTTAAAGATCTTTTGACCAAAGCGGAAAATGAAATTACTAAAACCCGGAAGGTATTTTATCAAGCTGTTGATCTGTCGTGGCTTACCTCAGCGTCAGGGGTTGCTGATAATAAAGCGATGAAAGCTGTAAGCAAAACAAGCCGCAGATTAGCTAAAACAGCAAGAGAATGTGTCGACCAGCTTTACCCTTATTGCGGCTTGATCGCGGCAAATACCGAATCGGAGATCAACCAGGTATGGCGCGATATTCATACCGCAAGCCAGCATTCGTTACTAACTTTCCTGTAATATTGAAATGATTTCACCGATTTTTATTTGATTACACCGATTAAAAACAGGAAACGGTGTAATCCATTTCTAAAAATCGGTGTAATCGTTTAAAAAAAATCGGTGTAATCTTCCCCTAATCGGCGTAATCCCCACCCAAAACATTGTTAACAAAAATATCACATTGGAATTTAATTGCTTTGCGGATATTTGGCTGCTTAATCATTCAGCATGAAGATCAAACATTTACTTGTTATAGTATGCGCTTTTACTGCCGTTTCTGTATCGGCACAAACAAAAAAGAAAAAGACTCAAGCCGTTACTACTATTGCCGATAATTTTGGGCGTGTTGTACCGGATAACTCCTTGCCCCGCCCTAAATTAGTAGTGGGTATCGTAGTCGACCAGATGCGCTGGGATTACCTTTACCGTTATTACGACCGTTACCAGGACAATGGCTTTAAACGCTTATTAAACCAGGGCTTCAGCTGCGAAAATACCCAGGTTGATTATATCCCGACCTTTACCGGTCCCGGCCATACCTGCATCTACACAGGCTCGGTACCTTCCATCCATGGCATCGCCGGAAATGATTTTATTATCCAGGCCACTGGGAAATCGATGTATTGTACAGAAGACACCTCCGTGCAAACCGTTGGCAGCGAATCAAAGGCAGGCCAAATGTCGCCAAGGAATTTACTGGTGACCACTGTTACCGATGAGCTCCGCCTGGCGACCAATTTCAGGTCGAAAGTTATCGGCATCGCTTTAAAAGACCGTGGCGGCATTTTGCCGGCCGGCCATACGGCAAATGCAGCTTATTGGTTTGATGATAAAACCGGCAACTGGATCACCAGTACCTATTACATGAAGGCCCTGCCGCAATGGGTTAAAGATTTTAACGACCAGAAACTGGCGGAAAACTATTTGAAACTGGATTGGAATACACTTTATCCTAAAGATACCTACCTGCAAAGCACTGCTGACAGCACCAAATACGAAGGCAAATTTAAGGGCATGACTGCACCAACCCTGCCGGTAAAAACCTCAGGCATATATAAAGGCAATTTAGGTTTGATCCGCTCAACCCCTTATGGCAATACCTTTACGCTCGACCTTGCCGTTGCCGCCATCAATGCCGAAGAATTAGGGCAGCACCCCGTAACCGACTTTTTAGCGGTTAGTTTATCCTCTCCTGATTATATTGGCCACCAGTTTGGGGTAAATGCTGTTGAAATTGAAGATACTTACCTGCGCCTGGACCGAGATATCGCTAATTTTTTAGTTTATTTAGATGCCAAGGTTGGTAAAGGGAATTATACCGTTTTCTTAACCGCCGATCACGGCGCGGCACATAACACTGCTTTTTTAAATGATCATAACATTCCTGCAGGTGTTTGGGACGATGGCGCGGCCTTGAAGGACCTGAATAAGTTTTTATTGGATAAATATAAAGTTGACGGCCTGGTATTAAGCCTTGCCAATTACCAGGTAAACTTTAATTACAGCATTGTAAATTACCTGCACCTCGATGAAGATGTCCTGAAAAAAGATTGTATCGGTTATTTTGAAAAACTGCCCGAAGTTGCCTTTGCGGTAGATATGAAAAAGGCTGCAACCGCAGCTATCCCGGAAGCCTTGCGCACGCGTATCGTCAACGGGTACAGTATTGAACATAGCGGCGAAGTGCAAATTATTTTAAAGCCTGCTTACTTTACCGGCCATGGGTCGGGAGATAACGGCCCAACCGGCACCACACATGGCACCTGGAACCCGTACGACAACCACATCCCGCTGGTATTTATGGGCTGGGGCATCCAGCATGGCAGCATCACCCGCGAAACCCATATGACAGATATTGCCGCAACCATCGCCGCACTATTACACATCCAGGCGCCAAACGGCAGCATCGGGCAACCGATCAGCGAGGTGTTGAAGAAGACCGAAAGTCAGTAAAGTCGGAAAAGTCCGAAAGACAAAAAGAGCAGTGAATTTAGGCGCGTTTAAAAAACAAGAAAATTAATCTTTCGGACTTTCCGGACTTCCGGACTTTCCGACTCGAAGCTATGAAAAAATACATATCCAAATTCCACTATCTGACACAGGACCTGCCCGACCGCAGTCATGTTAAACAGGTGATAATGGCCTGCGGGGCCGGCGCCAACTGGATCCAGTACCGCTGCCTCACAAAGCCGGATGACGAATTGATTGACGAGATTGGCGAGATCGCTGAGATCTGTGATGAATGGGGCGCCACCCTTATCCTTACCAATCATTATCACCTGTTGGAGAGGGTTGACGCGCAAGGTGTGCATATTGAAGATTTTGATGCCGATTTTAAGGCGGTCCGAAAGGTCATCGGTGACGATAAGACCCTTGGTGCTTCGGCAACAAATATCAAACGGTTAAAACATGTTCAGGCTACCGGCGTAGTTGATTATTGCGGCTACGGCCCATTTGCACATACCGAAACCAAACCCAACAACGAAGCGCTGCTTGGTTTTGAAGGGTATCGAGAATTACAGCAACACCCTGAAATTGAGATCCCGGTTATCGCAGTTGGGGGCATTCAAATAACTGATGCAGCCAAATTGATAGCAACCGGTGTTTATGGAATTGCCGTATCTGCAGCGGTAAACCTGTCAATTGATCCTGTAGCTGCGCTAAAGGAGATTTATCAGAAGATATATTAGTATATTTGGTCTGAACCCGAATTTGTCGAATTAAAGAATTTGTCGAATTTTTATCGCACAAAAAATCGGGAATTCTGCTAATTCCATTAATTCAAAAAATTCGAGTTCAGACAACAATCAGCCATGTCATCTCACCATATCGTCCGCGAAAAACAGGAACCCGCATTATTGGTGCTCGGGCTTGATGGGTTTCCCGAAGAAATGCTCGGGCAATTGCTGGAGTGGAGCCCGACGGTGATCGCTACGGCACAAACCGCAGAAAATTTGGTTTCCAGGGGGATCAAAATAGATTGGATCATCACCAACGGTACAGATGAGGTGCTGCAATCAGATGTTAAGCTGATGTCATGCGGCGATTGCAACCTGAGCGATGCCGCTTTGGAGTTCCTTGCCGGCAATGAATATTCAGCGGTTAATATTATAGCCGACGAATTTAAGCTGGAAGATTACGAACCTTTTGCAGATAAAATAAACCTGGTTATTTTTAATGACCATCAAAAAATATACCCCATCGTATCAGGCTTTAGCAAATGGAAACAAGCGGGTGAAACGGTTAAGATCCTTGAGCCTGCCGATGACCTTATTTTAAACGGGCTCAAAAAAATAACCGGACAGGTATTTGAAACCACCGCCGACGGCTTTTTTACCATTTGCTTTAACCAGCCTTTTTTGTTTATTGCCGAAGAACTTTAACCACATAGCGACTCGTTACATCTCAAAATCCAACGGGCATCATTTTCATCCTAAAATATACATTGTTGCAATTAATTTATTAATTTTACATAACATTACTTTTTAATATAAACAGGGATACTGCGTCGTTTGTAACAATCCTGAATAAGGACGGGCAAAAAGCGGTTTATGCTTATATTTAAAAAATTAATTTCAATAAAATTAAACCAAATAAAATACGTTGAGTCTAAATAATACATTAAAACCAGAACCGGCTTTTCTATTAATCATCCAAAGACATGAAAACACGATATAAAAAACTGATTTACACCGCTTCGGGTACACTTTTGTGCCTGTTTGTAGCGGGAACAGCCTTTGCCCAACGCCCTGCAGGTGGCGGAGGCGGTGGTGGCGGCAGCCGTCCGTCCGGCGGTGGTGGCGGAGGCAGCAGCGTTTCCAGCCCAAGGCCTTCGGGCGGCGGTGGTGGCGGCAATGTAGCCGTTAGCAGGCCCTCTGTAAGCAGCTCAAACGGCTCGCGCCCTTCGGGTGGTGCTGGTATGGCTCCGCGAGGTACAAGCGTACAACCGCAGCAGCGTACAAATACTTATGTTAACCGCCAGGGTGTTGCGCCAAGGGGTAGTTATGGTTATGCGCCGCGCACCGGCATTTCAGTTAACGGCAATTTTGGCAATGCGCCACGGACAGGTGTTGCACCAAGGGGTAATTATGGTTACCCGCAACGCACCGGCGTAGTAGCGCCGCGCGTGGGCGCAAGCCCGGGTACTTCGGCTTTTGCTGTTAACGCCTACCGCTCTTCACCCAGGGTAGGTTACGGACAGGGAAGTTATTGGGGTAACCACGGTTATTACCATTACAACCGCGGTTACTATGATACCTATTACGGCGTAAATCTTGGTTTCAGTTGCAGGGCCTTATCTTATGGCTATTACCCTTTCTTTTGGGGCGATTACCAATATTATTTCTGCAATGGTTTGTTTTATACCTATGATAACGAACAATATACCGTTGTTGAACCACCTGTTGGTGCCGAAGTAACTACTTTACCCGAGAAATCGCAGTCCATCATCATCAACGGACAACAGTATTATGAGCTGAACGGCGTTTATTACCAGGCGGTTACCAAGGACGACGGAACAGTAGTTTACATGGTTGCTGGTAAAGATGGTGTGTTAAACACCGATAATGTACAGAACGACGACCAGCCGCAAGGGCCGCAAATGGGTGATATTGTAACCCAGTTACCGCCGGACTGCCGCAAAATAAAAGTTAGCGGCCAAAAATTATGGGTATCTCCGGACGGTGTTTACTACCAGGAACTGGTGGACGATAAGGGCCTTAAAACCTATAAGGTTGTTGGGCTTCCAACTGATGAACCTGAACAAAACTAAGTTTAAAATTTTCAATATAAAAAAAGCGGCAAGCATAAAACCTGCCGCTTTTTTTATGACCCGGGTTTTGAAAAACCCCTCAATAAACGTTATAATAGTATTAATTTGGCGTTGCCATTTTGCTTAAGTTTACGACAACACGCTTACCATGAAACGTATTATCTACCTGTTACTGCCCGCAATACTTTGCTGCTCATTTGCGAATTCAAAAAAGCATGCTGACCTGAAGTTTTTTGCAGCCGATGATCCCCATATCCAATACGTTGGCCGGATCGACTTTTCAAACCTGCAAATGCCGCGGTTCTGGGCCCCCGGCGTTTACATCACAGCTAAGTTTAAAGGATCAAAATGCCTTATACTCATCAACGATGAAGCCGGCGGCACCAACCACAATTACCTGGAGATCGTGATCGATGGAAAAAATCCTTATCGGATACAATTGACTGGTAAAATGAATGAAATCAGCGTTCCGGACGGGCTTGCAGGCGGGGACCACACCCTCCTGATCTGTAAAGACACGGAGTCAAACACCGGCTACATTGAGTTTGCAGGCCTTAAATGCGAAAAACTGCTTCCGCTCCCTGCCAAACCCAAACGCAGGATCGAATATTTCGGCGACTCCATTACCAGTGGTACCGGGATGGACCAATCATTGGTTGCCTGCGGCAAAGGGCAGTGGCACGATCAGCATAATGCTTACATGAGCTACGGCGCGAGGACCTCAAGAAACCTGGATGCGCAATGGCAATTAACCGCGCAGGCAGGCATTGGCCTGGTACATAGCTGCTGCGATATGCATATGGTGATGCCGCAGATCTTTGATAAGGTATATTTCAGGGGTGACACCATAGCATGGAACTTTGATAATTATATACCAGATGTAGTTACCATTTGCCTGGGGCAGAACGATGGCCCGAAACAGGATTCAGCCTACTTTTGCAACGCCTATATCAATTTTATCAAAGCGATCAGAAGTCATTACCCCAAATCTGAAATTGTTTGTTTAACCAGCCCAATGGGCGATCAAGCCCTAACGAGCGTCCTGCAGCGCTATCTCAAAGCAATAACAGGCAATTTAAATGCGTCTGGGGATCAAAAGGTATACAAATACTTTTTCTCGCGTCAATACCATAATGGCTGCGATGGCCACCCCGATATCGATGAACATGAACTGATCGCCGGTGAGTTAACGGGCTATATTAAACAATTAAAAGGGTGGTAAACAAAAGCCGCCCCATAACGGCGCGGCTTTCAATCAAATTACACCTCCCAAAATTTAATCTTTCTTCAGGAAGTTTCCGTTTTCGTCGAAGATTAGGTCGCCGCCTTTAACTTCTGCTTCATACATGGTCTTCCCGGCGGCATCGGTTACTTTGCCCGCTTCTGTTATTTTTGCTCCTTTATAATGCGCCTTTACATAAGTTGCCACATTTTTTGGTAAGGCGGTTACCGGGATAGCTTTTACTATTTCGACAAATACACCAACAGGCGTAAACTGAACAGAGTTATCTTCGCCAGATTTGCCGCCCCAGTTAGCTTCATAATTGCCTTTCTCTTTTTCCCAGCCTACTTTGGTGGCTTCCGGATACTTTTTTGATAGTGCTGATTTTACGACAGCAGGAACATCGCTGGTTCTGATGTCCTGTGCCCTTAGGCCGCCCGCTATTAATAGAATAGCGCCTGCCGATAATAATATTTTCTTCATGGCCGATATTTATTTAATCAATAATAGGGGTATATTCTGTAGAAAGGCTGATAGCATGTTGTAGAAATTTGGGATAATTTTATTCCGGACTGGCCAGTCTAAAACATTTTAAATACCATCCGGGTTCAAAAGCACCCATAAGCCCGTTAATTATAAGTACCTTTACTAAAATCCCTGTGGTCATGATCCTGTTCTCACGTAAAAATCTACATTATTCCGATTACAAATGGACTGCCTATGTGCAGCATGATCCGCGCGTGACAGGTAAGCCCGATGAAACCCTTTTTAACAAGGAAGAGGGCAATGAAATGGTGTACCTTATTAACAAACTCATGTCCCTTTGGGACTACCGTTTTTCCAACACCGGCAATAAAATGGAAAAACTTATCCACGATAAACTCCCCGCAGAAATCACCAAACAGGACGAAGTGCAGGTTTGGTTAAAGGAAAATCTGAAGTTTTAGTCTTGTTGTTGGAATATTGCAAAGTTGTATAAACGCTTCGGCCTAACATTCCAGCTTTACAACCTTTCAACCTTACAACAAATGCTAACTTATTCAAACTAATTTGCTATACTTGATAAGAGAATGCCTTAGGCCCCTTATACGATTATGGTGGATGAAAATCTTTATGTTAACCTGCTTTCAGAAGGGTTGATCAGCGCTGAATCTTTTGAAAAAATAAAACAAAAAGATGCGGAACCGCTATTTTCTGTCCATTGGGAAATAAAAACCTTGCTTTATTTGGGCATTTTACTACTTACCACGGGGCTTGGTTTATTGGTTTACGAAAACATCGACAGCATTGGCCATGTATTTGTATTGCTGTTTATAGCATTGATCTGCATTGGTTGTTTCGGGTATTGTTTTAAGTACAAGCTCCCATTCAGTACTTCAAAAGTAAAATCGCCTAATGCCGCGTTTGATTATATTTTGCTGCTCGCTGCAACCAGTTTTGTAATTTTTACGGGCTACCTGCAATACCAGTACAAAGTTTTTGGCATTCATTACGGCATGGCCACCTTTGTACCGATGCTGGTGCTGTTTTTCGTCGCCTATTACTTTGATCACCTGGGCATTCTGAATATGGCCATTGCATGCTTAGCCGTTTGGATGGGGGTAACGGTAACGCCCCGCGACCTGCTGGAGAAATTCAACATTAACAGCTCTACCATCATTTATACCTATCTTACTTTAGGTGTATTGCTGATCATAAAAGCTTTTGCAACTAATTATTTCAGCATTAAAAAACACTTTGGCTTCAGTTACCAGCATTATGGCGTACATGCAATCTATATTTCGCTGCTTTCTGGTTATTTTCATTTTTATGATTTTCCTTTTGCCCTGGCGTGGCTGCTTGGAATTGGGGTTCTTTCCTATTTTTTGTATAAAGATGCTACCAGGCAAAATTCGTTTTATTTTTTATTGCTGATTATCTTATACAGCTACGTCGCCATCAGCAGCCTGGTGATCCGGATGTTTTCAGGGGGCTATAATACCGGCGCTACTGCGCTCATCTTTATGTATTTTATTGCCTCGGCAATAGGGCTGGTTTTAATATTGATCCATTTTAACAAAAAATTAAAGCAGTATGATCAGTTATAACAAAACCTGGCTGGCCAGCCTCCGGGTGAAGGCTCAGCTGCATCAAGAACTTAAGCAAGGAAATATTACCAAAGAAGAATTTGCTGCTATTAACGAAAAATACCCGGTTGGCTTTTACACGCCAAATATATTGGGGCGCATAGGCTTATTTATATTAACTATCGTTATTGTCGTTTTTACCGATGCTTTATTATCGCTGATGGTCGGCCAATCTGCGGAACGCGCAGGCTGGTTCTGTTTCCTTTCACTATTAAGTTATGTGTCGCTGGAGCTGATCGTTCACTTTAAATTCCATTACCGGTCTGGCGTTGATGACGCGCTCCTGGTACTATCAGGCATAGTTTTTACAGGTACCGTTTATTACTTAATTTATGGCGGCAATGGCAACACAGATAAGTTGTCACTTTCAGAGATGATTTTTATCGTAAGCCTTTGGTTAACAATCCGGTTTAACGATATGCTGGCGGCTGCTTTTTGCTCAGGCGCTTTTTTTGCGATCATCCTGTTTGGCTGGACCAGAACAGGATCCATGGGCGTAGAAACCGCCCCCTTTGTAATGATGTTTGCGGCAGTATTTGTTTTTTTGCGTTTGTCTTACTACAAAAACAAAAGGGCACTGGTCAATTATCAAAACAGCCTGTTGATTGCACAAATTGTTGGCCTGGTAGTGTTTTACGCCGCAGGCAATTACTACGTAGTGCAGGTTTTGGGTGATGAGTTGAAAGGCATTGATATCACCACGCATACTGCCGTACCTTTCGGCGTATTTTTTTGGGTGTGGACGATGCTGCTTCCATTAATTTACGTTGCTATTGGGTTGATGCGTAAAGATAAACTGTTTATCCGTGTCGGCATGGTATTGGTCGCCGCCGCAGTCATCACCTATAAAAACTATTACCACCTGTTGCTGGTCGATGTAGAATTTACCATTGCGGGAGCGGCACTGCTGGCCCTTGTTTACGGAATTACCCGGTACCTTAAAACCCCGCAACATGGGTTCACCAAAGAAGATATTGACGAAGATATTAAGGCTGATGAAATTAACGTTGAATCTGTAATGGTTGGCAGCGCATTTACCGGCACCCCAACCGCACCGGCAGACAACGGCGTAAAATTCGGCGGCGGCGATTTCGGCGGCGGCGGTGCAAGCGGAGGATTTTAGGAGTTGTTGGAATGTTGTAAAGTTTAAAGGTTATTTTAGCTGCAATCCTAACATTCCAACTTTACAACCTTTCAACCATGCAACAACCTCACACCAACTTATCCGGCGTAATCGGCAAATCCCTTACCCGTTTCCCGGTGGCATTAAATACAGCATTGGCTAAAGCTGCGGCTACGCCGATGGTAGCAATCTCGCCCATGCCTTTGGCTCCCATAGGGTTGATATAGGGGTCGGGTTTATTCACAAATAAAGCTTCACATTGCGGGATATCTGCCTGTACAGGCACATGGTAATTGGCGAAATCATTATTCACCAAACGGCCATAACGATGATCGATCACCACTGCTTCGGTCAGTCCCATGCCTGTCCCCATAATGGTGCCGCCGATGATCTGGCTGCGGGCAGTTTTCTGGCTGACAATAGTACCGCAATCCGCTACTGAAACTGCCTTATCAACCTTAACGACGCCGGTTGTTGGGTGTACCAGTACTTTCATAAAATGCACCGACCACGAGAACATGGCATATTTAGCCATATCAGGACCGCCTTTTGAGGTAACGGTAACTTCAACAGCCGGTAAATTATGCTGCTGTAATATTTGTGCGTAACCTCCGCTGCCGCCTTCCACATTACCGCTTAGCTCTTTTAATTTTTGTTTCAGCTGAACACAGGCATCATTAACCGCCGAACCTACGGTTGAGGTAATGGCCGATCCGCCCTGGGTTGGGGATGGCGGTAAAGAAGAATCTCCGATCTTCACCCTGATATTGCCGGCGGGGATCCCCATCACATCCGAGGCGACCTTTGTCATAAAAGTACCCGTCCCCGGGCCGATATCGGTAACCGCAGTTTGTACATCCAGCGTGCCATCCGCCAGTAACCTTGCGATAACGGTAGCGGCGCCACGGTAAGCGCCGAACATGCCGGAAGCCATGCCATAGCCCGAAAGCCAGCCGTTTTCCATTACTATGCCCGGTTGGGCATGGCGTTTGCTCCAGCCTATAGCATCGGCGCCCATTTTATAGGCATCGCTTAAAAACTTGCTTGAATAAGGCTTGCCGCTCAGCGGGTCAGTATCGGCATAATTGCGCAGGCGCAGCTCAATCGGGTCGATGTTGAGCGCATGTGCAAGTTCATCCATGCCACACTCCAGCGCTATGGCACCTGTCGCTTCACCCGGACCGCGCATAGGGGTGGGCGTATTTACATTTAAAGAAGCAAGCCTGTATTTGGTATCCACATTAGGGCAGGCATACATCAGCTGGCTGATATTGACCACCCCTTCGGTAAAATCTTCATAAACGGAGGTTTGCCCGGTAGCCTGGTGACTGATGCCCACCAGTTTACCATCCGCGGTGGCCCCCAGCCCGATCTTTTGCCAGGTATGCGGCCGGTATCCAACGGCGGTAAACATATCGGCACGGCTCAAAACCAATTTAACCGGTTTTTTTAGCAGTTTAGCAGCCATCACCGCGGCAATTTCATGTGGCCAGGTACGTAAAGCGGCCCCGAATGCCCCGCCTACAAAAGGCGCGGTAACCTGCACATTGGCAGGCTGTAATTTAAATGCCTGGGCAATATTGCGCTGCGTACTTACTACCCCCTGGGTTTTATCATAAACGGTTACCTTGTCGTCGCCATCCCAGTTGGCGATAATGGCATGCAGCTCCATGGGGTTATGCACGTTGGTGGGTACCAGGTATTCCTGCTCTATTTTTACCGCGGCGGTTTTATAGGCTTCTTCCTGTCCGCGCAAATAATCTTTGGCATTATGCGGTGATACGCCTTTATCCAGGTTTTTGGTCAGCTGGGTTTCAAATGGTGTTTTGTTGTAGGTAACATCAATCAATCCGCTGGCAAACTGCGCCCGCTCAAATGTATCTGCCAGCACCATAGCCACCGGCTGCCCGTTAAACCAGATCTTTTCGTCGTAAAATATCCTTAGCATACCTTTTGCCCCCGCAGGTGTATCCTGGTACCCCGGAACTTTAGGCGCGTTTAGATAAGTGATCACCGAGATCACTCCCGGCGCGCTTTCTGCCTTTTTAGTGTCTATACTTTTAATCGAACCACTGGTAATGGTACTCCCCGCCAGCACAGCGTACACCATCCCTTTGGTATAGTACTCCGCCGAATATTTGGCTTTACCGGTAACCTTTAACCGGCCATCCACACGGCTTAATCCATCGGTAGCTGATGGATTTTTTGCGATTTTGTTTTCCATGGTATTTTAGTCATTAGGTCATTGGGTCATTAAGTCATTTCTAATTGCGCCCGATAACAATATCATTCTAAAACAATTCAAACTTATTACAACAACTACAACCTTTACAACTCATTACAACCTAACTCACCACATCCCACTCTACCAATTTATCCGGTGTGATGGGTAAGGTCCTGATGCGTTTACCGGTGGCGTTATAAACAGCATTGGCAACCGCTGCGGCCATGCCGATCAGCGAGATCTCGCCCATGCCTTTTGCGCCAATGGGGTTAATAATAGGGTCGGGCTTGTTAACAAAAAGCGCCTCTATCTGCGGGATATCTGCATTTACAGGCACATGGTAGTCGACAAAGTTGCTGTTTACCAACCTGCCATAGCGGTGGTCGTAAACCGCTTCTTCAGTTAAGGCCATGCCAATGCCCATTACTGCGCCGCCAATGATCTGGCTGCGTGCCGTTTTCGGGCTGATAATGCGGCCTGAATCCGCTACGCAGGCAACCTTATCTACCTTAACCACCCCGGTTGCCGGGTGTACATGCACCACAACAAAATGCACCGACCAGGAATACATCTGGTATTTATCCACCTCACTGCCCGCCTTTGAATCGGTAACCACCTCAAGCTTATTCAGGTTATGTTCCTTCAATACTTTCACATAATCGGGCTGGTCCTTCCCGCCATTACCGATCAGTTGTTGGAATTTTTCCTTCAGATCGGTACAGGCCATATAAACTGCCGAACCCACACTGGAAGCGATGGTAGAGCCGCCCTGCTGCGGCGCGTTAGGATATGATGAATCGCCGAGATCAAACCTCACCTTTTCTGCCGGGATGCCCATAGTTTCGGCGGCGACGGCTACCATAGCGGTACCCGTACCGGGCCCGATATCACTCACTGCGGTTTGTAAAACCAGCATCCCGTCGGCCATCATGGTAGCCTTTACGGTTGCAGGTTCCCGGTCGGCGCTAAAAACGCCACCGCTAACACCATAGCCTACCAGCAAGCCGTCTTTGGTAACCGAACCAGGTTTCGCACTGCGCTCGCTCCAGCCAATATGCTCCGCGCCCATTTTATAGGCTTCGTTTAAAAACTTACTTGAATAGGGTTTATTGCTCTGCGGATCTGTTTCTGCATAATTCTTCATCCGCAATTCAATCGGGTCGATGTTCAGCTGGTAGGATAATTCATCTATAGCCGACTCCAGCGCGAAAGTACCGGTCGCCTCGCCCGGGCCGCGCATCCAGATGGGCGAGCCTACATTCAGCGAAACAATTTTATAATGCGTATCCACGTTGGGGCAGGCGTACAAATACCGGCTCACGCCCGTAGGGAATTCAGCAAAATCTTCATAGGCCGAAGTTTGCCCTACAGCGTTGTGCGTAATACCTACCAGTTTTCCGTCAGCCGTTGCGCCAATGCCTATTTTTTGCCAGGTATGCGGCCGGTAGCCTACCGAGGTAAACATATCCTGCCGTGAAAGCAATAGTTTAACCGGGCGCTTAACCACTTTGGCGCCAATAACAGCCGCAACCTCATGCGACCATACCTGCAGTGCGCTGCCAAAAGCCCCGCCCACAAATTTTGAATTCACCTGGATATTTTCAGGCGGCAGCTTAAAAAAAGCCGCCAGTTCATTTTGGGTTTCTTTTACGCCCTGGGTTTTTGTCCATACGGTAAATTTATTTTCCGCGTCCCAGCGGGCAATGCAGGCATGCAGTTCCATGGGGTTATGCACCTCGCTGGGGATAATATATTCCTGCTCCAGTTTTACAGGGGCGGTGTTCCAGGCGGCCACTGTTCCCCGGCTGTATTCAGGCGTCATCCCAAACATCTCGCCGGGAGTAAAGCCCTTGTCTAAATGATCGGTAAGCCTGGTGATATGTTTGTCTTCTGTATATTCAGCCTTCACCAGCGACCCTGCAAATTGCGCGCGCTCAAAAGTATCAGCAATAACCAGGGCGATGGGCTGCCCGTTAAAAACGATCTTATCATCATAAAAAACCCGCAGGGGGCTTTTCTCAGGTTCGGGCTTGCCCTTTTCAGGAACATACCCCGGAACTACGGGTGTATTAAAATGGGTGATCACCGCCAGTACGCCCGGCGCCCGCAGCGCTTTTTGGGTATCGATAGATTTTATTACCCCTTTGGTGATGGTACTGCCCACCAGCACACCATAAACCAGGCCGGAAAGTTCATATTCTGCTGAATATTTGGCTGCGCCGGTCACTTTCAGGCGGCCGTCAACCCGGCTGGGGCCGGTTGAGGATTTGGGATGATTTAATTTGTTCATTTGTTGTTGTAAGGGTGGTATTGTTGGAATGTTAGAATGTTGTAAAGTTGAACGGTTAATATATCTGGTTGGCATTAAAACAACCTTACAACCTTTCAACATTGCAACAAAATTTACACTATTCCGGCAGCATGCTTCAGGGCCTCCACAATACTTGCCGGGGCAAGCTTTAGTTTAAAGGCATTGTTTTCATATGCTTTTGCACCTTGCATAGCTATTTGCGCGGCCTGTTTAAAGGTATCCTCAGATACGGGTTTTCCCTCCATAAATTTCTCGGCCTCAAATAATCGCCACGGTTTATGCGCCACACCACCCATAGCCAAACGGGCCTTTTTAATGGTTGTGCCGCTAAGCTCCAAAGCAGCCGCTACCGAAACCAGGGCGAAGGCGTAGGATTGCCTGTCGCGTACCTTCAGGTAATAGCTGTTCTTGGCGAAATTATTATCAGGGATGTCCACACCGATGATCATTTCATCCTTTGCCAAATGGTTATCCAGTTCCGGATGATCATCAGGCAGGCGGTGGAATTCGTTAAATGGAATGAGCCGTTGCCCTTTTTTACCCACTACGATCACCGAGGCGCCCAGGGCCGCCAATGCTACGCACATATCGCTGGGGTGTACCGCAATACATTTATCGCTTGCGCCAAAAATGGCATGCATCCGGTTATAGCCCTCCAAAGCGCCGCAGCCGGTACCCGGTTCGCGTTTGTTGCAGGGCATGGTGGTATCATAAAAATAGGTGCAACGGGTGCGCTGCATGATATTGCCGCCAACCGTGGCCATATTGCGCAGTTGCTGTGATGAGCCGGCCCTTAGCGCCATACTGATCAATGGCTGTTTTTGCAATACCAAAGCATCCTCGGCTACCGCGCTGTTTAACGCCAGTGTGCCTAAATGGATGCCTGTTTTTGTCGGAGTGATGCCTTTTAACGGCAAATGGGTAATATCCACCAGTTTATCCGGGGCAATGATGCCATGTTTCATATGGTCGACCAAATTGGTGCCTCCGGCTATGATCTTGGTGCCCGGTTTGCTGATCGCATCCAGCACACTTTGCTGTGTGGACGCACGCTGGTATTGGAATTGCTTCATATCGCCATTCCTCCTTCCTTCACTTCCTGTATGGCGTTAACAATATTGGGGTAGGCCCCGCAGCGACAAATATTCCCGCTCATATACTCGCGGATCTCGTGTTCCGAGTTGGCATGACCTTCGCGCACGCAGGCCACTGCCGACATGATCTGCCCGGGGGTACAATACCCGCATTGGAAACCGTCGTGTTTTAAAAAGGCTTCCTGCATCGGGTGCAACTGGTCGCCTTTGGCCAGGCCCTCAATGGTGGTTACTTTTTTGCCGTTCACCATAATGCCTAACGTGAGGCAGCTGTTTACCCTATGCCCGTCAACATGTACGGTGCAGGCGCCGCACTGGCCCATATCGCAGCCTTTTTTGGTACCGGTAAGGTCAAGTTGTTCGCGCAGGATATCCAGCAGGGTGCTGCGTGGCTCCACCATCAGGTTATGGGCAACGCCATTGATCTCCAGGTGGAGGGGCATTTTTTCAAATACCTGTGCAAGCCTTTCGTCCATGTGCATTTCGGCAGCCCTGGCAGCGGCAACCGGGGTAAGGGCAACGGCAGTCATTAAAGCCGATTTTTTTAGGAAATCGCGGCGTGAATTATCCTTAACGTCCGATTCCTCCACCGGCCGGGAGTGGTTTTTTTCTTTTTCCATAAAGGGATTTGCTTAGCAACATCCAAGTTAGGATTTTTTTGTAAACTGAAAGTACTCCAACAAATAATTTACAAAAAGAGTAGTGAGGTTGGGGTGTCGCCGGTTAATATTTATTTGCGAAATGCATTGTAATGAATACGACTGAGAAATGGGAACACACTAAATGAAATGTGATCTGGCCTTCTATTTATTCATTACCTATCGGGGAATAAATTTTGTATTTTTGTTATTATGAAATTTGTATTGGATGTTAAAGAAAGTAAGGCGGGGGCGCTATTGGCGCTCTTAAATGACTTGCCTTATGTAAAAACCAAACTACTTACACCTTACAAGGCAAAGATAATGGAAGACATCAAAGAATCGGTTGATGAAATGAACCTGATGTTGTCCGGCAAATTGGAAGCCCGTGATGCAGACGAATTATTGAATGAGTTATAAGGTTAAGTTTATACCGAAATTCGAAAAAGAACTTAAGCGTTTGTCCAAAAAATTCCCATCGCTTAAGGCAGATTTCGCGGCGCTTCTTAAATCCCTCAAAGAAGACCCCTCACAAGGCACATCCCTGGGTAACGATTGTTATAAGGTCCGCATGGCGATTACCAGTAAAGGAAAAGGCAAATCCGGTGGAGCAAGGGTAATTACCTGTTTTAAAATTATACGTGGCACGGTTTACCTGTTAACTATATTTGATAAAAGTGACCAGGAAAATATTGCTGATAAAGAACTGTCAGCACTACTCAAATTTATTGATTGAGGATTGGTTTATGTCTTGTAGTCAGCATTGTTTATCCGAAGTCAAAGACTTCGAATAGCAGAGGGAACGATTGTCATTTTAACGCAATAGCATTGATTTTTCACGATCGGGCAACTTCTATTTCATGGATCATCGCCTGGAGATTCACCGGGTATTTTGTCGCTGTTTGCTTGTAACTGCCATCCTTTTTTACAATAATGTAAGTCGGGTATCCGGATGATTTTACTTTTTCCATAATATCACTGGTTAATTTAGAGTTAGCCAAAATGTGTTCGCCTTCAATTTGGAAATAGGCAATTTGTTTTTTCCACTCTTTTTCATGCCCAACGTCAAAATTGGCGATATATAAAAACAGGACGTTTTTCCCTTTAAAATGCGATCTTAACGCGGCAGCATTTTTTTCTATTTCCTCTCTGCAAGGTCCGCACCAGGAGCCCCACATATCTATTAATACAGTTTTTCCTTTTGTTAATGCTAATACATCCTTAAATGAAGTTAGGTTTGCACCATTGTTTTTGAGAAAAACAATTTTTCTGGTAAGCGCCTGCTGCTGTTTCTTAACTACCGCTGCTATCGGATCGCTATATCCTTTAAGGTATAAACCCGAAGGGTATTTCTTCCTAAAATGATCAAATAGTAATACCGTTGACGGGTAGTCGGCTTGGTAGTATTCAAATTTTAATGCCTGACCATAAGCGTATTCAGCTGTTTTCCCTATAAAGTATTTATCTATAATTTTTTTTAGTAAGATTCCTTTTTGCGCATAATTGAATAACTCTTTACCCTTAATGGTATCAGAATGAAACCATTTTTTATAAAATAATACAGGCTGGTTTCTATATTCCATCGCAAGTGCTTCTGTTTCCCTCATCAAAAAATTATCAATCAAGTGCGTGTAATTATAAGCCGTTAACGCATCATTATTGCTCAACTTAATGGTTGAAAATACGCTATCCTGTATTTTTTGCCATTGTATTAATTGATCTCTGGATTTGCCGAAATTATTATTGTGACTGAATTCATAATAGTTGATAGGAACAAAATATGCCAAGTTAGCTATAGCCGTTTTTACAAACTCAACTGAAGGCTTGTTTGCTTTAATATATTTGGTCAATATATCTTTATTTGCTAAATATTGTTTGTTTATGGCAGCTATGACACGGTCAGGCGTTTTGTCGCCCTTAAACGGCTGCGTGTCCATATTCGTTAAGGCAAAAATTTCAGGCTGATTATTATTGTTACCTTTTCCTGTTACTATTATTTTATTGTTTTTCTTTGAGAAATCAACTGTTAAAAAAAGCTCATCGCCCGGCGATAAGAAAAGAGAATAGTTAATAAACTTATCATTTAAAAAATATAAAACGAAGTAAGTTGGCTTACCTATGTCCAGCGTATAAATTGCTGAATGATGGGTATCCAATTGAATTCCGGTCACTTTTTTTTTCGTTAAATCATATCGTAATTCCGGATTGTATACATCAATCTCTCCCCTAAAGTTCTTTATCGTAATATGGACCGTTGCACTTTTTGCAAGCACATTTATTAAAAAAAATAAAATCATTAAATTACTTAGCACTAATTTTTTCATACAAACGGTGGTATATTGTTTATAAAATGGCTTTTTT
>NZ_CAIWNH010000515.1 GCF_903913935.1 uncultured Mucilaginibacter sp. | reverse complement strand
TATCTCTTTTGTACTATCGTTTATTTCACACCGATGCACCGTAATTTCAATATTGAGTATCCTGTCTGTTTTTATCTTATTGCCTATAAAGCCTTTTGGTTGTTCTCTTTTTATTCCGAAGTCTTTAAAATTGTTCATATTGGTGTATTTTCTTCACCAGGTGAGCGCCGTTGCACAGCTTTACCCATCCTCCATAGCCAGCGACAACTCGCGGCCTGTTACGCCCGGCAACCTCTCTGGCATAGTTCTGTTTAATCGTTTTGCGTAACCGCCTGTGCGTATGGTAATGCACAACACCGCAAAAGTCAATGCCGCGCCCTTTATGCCTTTCAGCTACGGGGTACACCTGGTAATTGTGTTTTAAGGTTAGATTTAGTTTAGTTTTTAAAAATTCTTTTATTTGGCTAAGCAGCTTTTGCAGGAAGGGTTTATTTGAAGCCAGAATTACAATGTCATCAGCATATCTAAAGCAATTAGTTACGCCCAGCCCCTCCTTTAGTAAATGATCTAAAGCGCTTAAATAAAGGTTGGCGAAAAATTGACTTAGGTAATTACCAATTGGTACTCCGGGGGCGCTGTCAATAATGCCGTCTAATAATTCCAGCAGATCATTATCCTTTATCTTTCGCCTGATAAGTGATTTTAATATATCATGGTCAATCGTTGGATAAAACTTCTTTACATCTATTTGCAGGCAGTATTGCGTATTTGGCACATCTCTTAAAGCTTTTGTCAAGGCGGTAGATGCCGCTTTTATGCCCCTTCTTTTAATACAACTGTAGGTAAAAGCTGTAAAGCTTGGCACCAAAATATTTTCTATTTGAAGCATAATTGCGTGATGCAAAACCCGGTGTGGGAAATAGTCTAATGCTGAAATTTCCCTTTCTTTTGGCTCCTTTATAATAAACGTTCTATAGGCGCCTGTTTGATAGGTTTTATTGATGAGCATATCTTGCAGCAAAAGCAAATTACCTTCGGGGTTTTTGTCGAAAAGTTTAACCCCATGTGATTTAAGCTTATTCTTTCGCGCAGCCATATCAGCTAAGCGAAGGTTATCCATATCGTAAATAAGCGGGTAAATATTCCCTTTGCGTTTCATTTTAGCCTTTGTTTTATTAGGTCGTTTTCCCTTTCGGTACCAACGCCCTTTTTTTATTTGTATTTTTTTGGACTGATGCCATGGTCTGTGCTACTGGTATTAATTTCAAATGTGGGCACTGAGGTTCGTATTCGTGTTCGTATAATTCGTGTTCGTGTAAACAAAGCGGCGAAGCGAAGGAACTACAGCATAGCAGCACACAACCGTATCTTTACTACAGATCGGCTAAAAGCCCTATATGTAGTTTACCCATTTCTGCGGCGGTTTCGTCATCCGGGAAGTAAAAGCGGGCACCGAGGTACGAATTCGAGTACGCACAAAGCGTGTCCGTGTAAACAAAGCGGCGAAGCGAAGGATTGTACCAAATAACCGGGAAGTGCTTACGTTGGCTTACTTTGCTAAAGTCCGGCACAAAGTCGCTTCCATCAGGCATGCAACCTTTGTTTTGCGCAGTGGCAATAACGTCAAGCTGGTAGTGTGCCAACACTGATTTAGCCCTGGCCTCCGGCATCCAGCTTACATCAGGCAATTTGTTGTGGTCATCGCCTGTTATAGCGCATGCTTCTTTGAAATTTGGAACGTATTTTTTCATCATGTTAAAATTTGAGTGTGAATAATTAAGCTGTTATTTTTGGTGCCATCAGGCCGTTAATCAGGTCGATATTTTCCTGTGTAAATTTTGTGGCCGTGTTCCGGTCAGAGAACCAAAAGCGGGCACCGAGGCCCGTAGTCGTGCTCGTAAAATCCGTGCGCGTGCAAACAAAGCGGCGAAGCGAAGGAACATATTCTAACCATCCGGTGTATTTAAGATTACTGCCGCTTAATTCTTCAACACGTTTGCCGGTAGCATCTGCAATAATGTCAAGTTTATAATCAGCTATCTGCCGCTTTGCTGTTACTTCCGGCAGTCCTTCAACGCCCGGCAATAGAGTTGGATTGATGCCCATTTTTTTACAGGCGATTTCAAAAGGTGTTTTTTTCATTGTTATTAAATTTGAGGGTTTAAAAATTCGTTCCATTCCTTGTTAAAATTTTTGCCTATCGCAATAGCTTTAGGGGCCGTGTTCGTTGCAAGGCGGGCACCGAGGGCCGTATACGTGTGCGAATAATCCGTGCGCGAGTAAACAAAGCGGCGAAGCGAAGGAACATATTCATGCCATGGATAGTGCTTTTCTTCTGACTTATCCTCGTAATTAGGCTCCCATATATCGCCATTTTCATCGCGGTTAAACTCGTCAAAAATTGTTTCGAGTTTAAACAGGCCATTACATGATACCTGCTTTTTTGTGGTAGGTGTTGGGAACGGCAGCGACTTAATCGGGTTAATTCCGGCAGCTTCGCATACTTCCTCATAGCTTTTAAAAGCCTCAATAGGATTTCTCCATGTAAGCCCAAACACTGTGGCAAGGGCTTTCTTTAATGGGCCGTCAGCCTCTTTGTGGGCTTTTAAGGCGTTCTTTTTGTCGATTGTAATTGTATCCATTATGTGAAAATTAAATTGTTATTCGTAAACTGCATTCAACCCTGCTTTAACAGCATAACACCATTGGCGGTGGCTCATTTCGCACTCATCCCATTCAACCGGCATATAAATAGTGTCAGCCACGGCAATGAGCGTCATAACTACCCGCATTTCATCAACCTTATCAATGCCTGGCATAAAGTCAGCAGCGCTTAAAATATGCCATCCATCGGCCCTTAGTTTGGCTTCTATCGGTTTGCGTTTTTCGTCTGCAATTGGCCCGGCAACAAAAATGACGTGCTTTTTAGTCCGCGCCAGCGTATTGCTCAATTCCATAAGGAGTTTAATTTTGTTTGATTGTGTCATTGTGTTTTTATTAATTTTCCGGGTCAGCCGGAGTTCCGGGGGTAACGGGGTAAACCATTGTATCAAGCTTGTTGATGTCGTTTGGCAATTCCGAATGGTTGTAACCTTTGTTTTGCAAAGCATCCCTTTCTTTGTCCTTTACGCATAATGATTGCAGGGAACATAGTGCCATAATTATACCCGCGTAGAATAGTAGTTTTAATGTTTTCATGTTTTTTAGCTTAAAGATTGTTTTAGTTGCATCCATTCGGCACCGGCTATAAAGTCCTCCACAATTGAGCCTACCACATCCGGATTATCCGCGAACAGTTTGCCAAGCTGTTTTTTGCTGTATTTTACCGCAGCGGCTTTAATCTGTTTTTTTGTAATCTTCATGGTTTAAACCTCCTTTAAAGTAGGTCGCCCAAAGTTTGAGCGGTGATGAAATTTTGTTGCGCTTCCCCTGGCTCTACTAAGCCAGCTGCTTTAACCTTTTCTGTAAAAGATTTGGTAAGGGAGTGAATTATATTTTCGAGCGTCTTGATGGCGGCATTAGCATTGATGCCTTTATCCATTTTAACTTCTGTTCTCTCCCCCGAAAACTCAATCAGGATTCTATCCTTTGGAGCCTGTTTTTTTTTGCCTAAAGCCATTATGCAGATATGCTAAAGTGAATTTTTGTGTCTGCCTCCCCTTCGGCCTTAACTAATTTCCAGCCCCGTACAAACATGCTGGTACGGGTTTTAAATTGGGCGTTAACAATGGTGTCAATGCCTTCGCTAAATAGTGGGTTATCTATTTCGCCCTTTTTGTTGCACAGTTCGGCTATGCGGGTAGGGTTTAGGTTTCCCTTCCTGTCAGGCTTCATAAAGGTGTTAAGCAAATCGGCCAGTATCTGCCTCTTTTCGTCATCCCCGCTCAATGTTGACAGATACTCTTTCACTTTCTGTACGCCAGCCGTTTCAGTCCCGTCAAATCCTATGATAGCATTATAGCCAATGGTAATGGAGCCGTTGCCGTCACGATCTGTAAAAGTGTGGCTGTCCTGTCCACCATCTTTAACCTTAAACAAATCAGTTTTTAAGGTTACCAGGGCGCTAAGATTTTTAATAGTATCCTTCACAATGTCCTTTTGCTTTTCGTCAAAGGCAACAAGCGCGGGTAACAGTTCTACTACCATACAATCCTGCATTTCCTTATAGGTATCAATTTCCTTTTGCTTACTTAAACGCTCGTTGCGCTGTTCGGCTTCCAGTTGCTTAAATAGTTCCCGTTTAGCTTCGGGTGTTAATTTTTCAATATCCATTTTGGTTTAATAATTTATATGTATTGTTAATTTGTACGTGTGTGCTGTTTAACTCTAAATCTATCCGCATGCAGTGGGTAACTATAAATGCCCATTCAAATTGGCAGTGGCTTATGTCGTGATCGCGCCAGTAAATCCGGTATGCCAATGCCTCACAATCGCTAATCGTTATGCTGTAAGTTTTTCGCGGCGGTCCTTCGCATTTTGTTCTAAGCTTTTTGTAAATACTGATCATGTGGCGCAATACCAGCTTATCTTCAAAGCTGTATACATAACCGAATAGCACCATGTCGTTAAACAGATCAAAAAGGGCACCTGCTTGCTGATAGGAGAGTTTTAAAGTCATTTTAAAACCAGTATAGTAAGCCGTTGGTAGTTATTTTTAGTGTCCTGATATACATCAAGCCATACTTTAAGCTTTGAAAGGCCTTTGGTAACACTTTCGCGGCTTATCTTAAAATAATCTGCAATTTGCTGATGAGTGTAGCCCGATGTTTCCATAATTGAATAAATCATATATCTATTTTCTGCCGCCCGTTGACTGTTACTCGACATATCTTGTATTTTATCAAGCGGCATCAGCAATACTTTAGAAGCCATAAAGGCAAGTTGGTCACAGGTTTTGGTTGGGGTTGTTATCATGTAGTTTTTTGTAATTGTTGTTTGCTTTTTATTGTGTTAAATGCATCCGAATAAATGGCCCGCTGCGGGGTATATTCAAATCGTTCCGGGTCGTGCGCTATTTCGTAGTATAGCTGGCGTTCTTTAATGGTAAGCCTTTCGGCTTCATCAATAAAGGCCAAATCAGCATCATGCCAGTGGTTACGCCACCAGGCCCAAAACAGGCTGTTTAGTTTAAGTTCGCCACTCATTACGTTTGCGCCCAATTGCTTTTCCAAATAGGCTAATGCCTGTTCCATTACAAAAGTGCCGTACCTTTCTTCTGTCATTTGCAGCATGGCCAGTACTTTACTCCGGGTAACTTCATGCTGTCGCGCGGTTTCTTTAATGTGGCTCATTGCGCTTATTTATCTCGTTAATTATCATGTCAGATACACTATTTGTACACTCCGGTATACCGGGGAACATGACCCGGTAACGGTATTTTATAGCAGGATTGTTGGTGTAATCAGCGAAATACCTTTTGCCTTTAAAGTATAGTACATGACCCTTTAAAATGGCTTTAAATGCTCTTTTCATGCTGCTATTTGTTTGTGGGCGTGTATCAATCTTTTAACCCTGCGCAGGTCAACTTCGTGGTTATCGTTATCGCTTTTGGATATAATCAGGTCAATAGCCTTCATGTCGCTAACACCATTGCGGCTAATTACCAAGGCGGCATCAGTGTGCGTAGGGGCTGGTATTTCAATCACCTTACCGCCTATACGGCTTAAAAATTCGTTAAATCCAAGTGTGCCGCGCTGTACGCCGGTTTCAATCCGGGCTTTAAGGTTTTGTGTGCCAATAAATACAAGGCCGCATTTATCTTCCAGTGCATTATATAGGTCGATAGATAGTAAAAACACCTCTGTTTTTACCTTTTCAAATTCGTCAACAATAATCACGGGGCTTTCTGCTTTGCTAACCTCTTTTACTACCTCTTTAAGCAATTCGCTTATGCGGTAGCTTTGCGGTATTTTGCGCATGCTTCTAAGTATGTCCGCTAAAAAATCCCGTTCGGTAGTACTGCGGAAACACTTCACATAAAACACGTTTTTATGCATTTCCCTGTTATAGTCAAGCGTGTAGGTTTTACCGCCGCCTGGGTTAGTAACTATGCCAAATACATTGGCATGCAACCGGGCATCATTAAAATAATTTGAAAATTTGGTAAAGGGGACAGTATCCGCATGTTGCCATTTTTCGTCAAGCTTTAAGCCCAACGCGGATGCCATCTTACGCCACATGTTATCGCTGATCAGCGAGGCCTTGTCATTTAGCATGTTGCTGATGGTGGCATTACTTATACCAAGTTCAACCTCTGCCTTTTTCGCGCTGCCAATGTGCATCACACGCTTGTTTAACTCCCCTTTAATTTGTTCTTTTGTGTTCAGATCAATCATTTGCTTATTTTTTAGTGTATGGTTAATTACTGGCCCCGCAACCTCAATGCGGGGCTTTTTTGTTTACATTTCGTCGTATATGCTCCACTCTTTTTTTACAGGCGTTTCAATGGCCACATATTCGGCATCTTCGGTATGGCCGTTATAGCCTCCAATTACCTTTTGCGCCCTGTGGTTAATCGCCTTAGTAAGCACACCGGCCATAATCAGGCTATCTGCGTTTATCTTTTCGCGCTGCAACCTTTCGTCGCGGCTCGTAACATAGCTTTCAAGCTTTTTAGTGATAGCCCGGCTTTCTTCAGTACGTTGGTGAAGCAATTGGCCTTCCCCTGGCTGCATGTCAGCAATGGCGCTGTGCTGGTAAACGTAGCTGTCAGCTACAAAGCGGATGCCTTTGCCATCGGTAACCAAAACCTGTGTCATATCTGCCGGGTCGTAGATGATCTCTACGCGTTTGTTATTATGCTCCGGGAAAAGCGTTGCGGGTATATCAAAGCAGTATTGAACTTTATCCAGTTGGAAGTTAAGCCCCGTGGTGCGTAGCCTTGCTGGTTCTTTTGGCTTATGCTTAACGCCCAGCAATTCAAGTTTTCTTTCGGTACTAATCGCCCGCTCTTTACACCAGGCACTTTCGTTAAATGTGCGTAGCCAGTGCTGTTGGCGGGTTTCCAATTCACCGTCAGGCACGGTATGGCGGAGCGTATTTATAGCCATTTCAATCACAGCCGGGGCGTGTTTTTTGTCGGGGAAGTCTGCGCTGCGTTTTTGTAACGCGTCAGCATTGGGGCGGCTGGTAAGGCTCTTAGCGGTAATGTTACCACCGCTATAGTTCGGAAATACCTTTAAAACACGGTGCAATGGCCTTCCAAATACACGTTCAATATATTTTGATTGTGCTACAGCTGCCGGGAAAAACACCGTTTCGCCGCCCATTTTAAAGAAGGTAGCTAAGTCGCCTTTTAAAGCCGGGTCAATGCTCCATTTATCACTCTTTATCTGATGCCATAAAAAAGGAGCCCCGGTTAGTTCAATCACATGCGCCATGGCATTCCGGTAGGCTTCTTTTACAAGTTCAATGGTAACTGTTTCACCAACTGCGTAGCCTAAAATATAGTCGTTAAAGGTGTCCATCACCACATACATTACCGGGCGGTAATACTTATTGGTTTTCTTTTTGCCGTTGGTATGGGTAACCTCTTTAAAGTACAAATCCAGTACGTTGTCATCGCTGTTTATCAGCATCAGCGGGGCGCTGGCCCGGCGTTGTTTAATCTGCTTGTTGTATTTATTGTAAGCAGCATTTTTTCCTTCTCTTGCCATAATTAATTCATAATCTTTATTCCTGCGCCGGTAGGCCACAGTGGCCGGGCAAATTGTTTTATATCCTTTTTCCTGCGCCCATAGGTTATAGCTTGTTGCTATAACTTCATCGGCATGCTTGTTATCAATTTCAATCAGCTTCATCAGGGTGTCTTCGGCTTTTTGATCTTTTACCTTTTTGCTGTTGTCATTATTAAAGCGCCACGCCTCTATCAGTAGTTCAAAGCCGCTTTTCTTGTAGTCAACTATTTTTGCCTGTAGCTTTTTAGGGCTGGCTGGCAGCGCTATATTTTCTGCCTTTATTACATCGCTAACTATGCCCCAAAACGCCGCCATGTTAATATTAAAGTCACGTTTTAAAGCCATTTTATCGGTAGTATAAAAGGTAATAGCATCTATGTAGGTAACCGCTTTGGTGTATTTATCCCGGTATGCTTCGGGCAGGTTAAGGCCATTGGCTATGCTATGTTTATTATAAAATTGATAGGCTTTTTCGTTTCTGTTTAAGGCAACCCACTCTGTAAGCGGCTTTTTTAAGATGTATTTGTAAGGGTCGCCGTACTTTTTTAGGATGACAGCCTTACGGCCATCCGGCAAGCTTTCATAATCTATCAATGCTTCACTACCGTTACCGCCTCTGCTTACTACGATCAGGTTACCACGCTTTTTATCACTTTTATAATTTTCAAGACCGAAGGATGCCACATACTCGTCGTGTTCAAGGCATAAAGTATTTTTATCGTGGTATTTCATTGCGTTTAATTAGGATGCTCCCTTCCCGGTCTCGAACCGGGTTGATTGCCAATAGGGATGTTATAGGTGTAAATCGTTAATCAGGTCGATATTTTCCTGTGTAAATTTTGTGGCCGTGTCCCGGTCTGAAAACCAAAAGCGGGCACCGAGGTCCGTATACGTGTACGTATAATCCGTGTCCGCGCAAACAAAGCGGCGAAGCGAAGGAACCCATTGTATCCAGCCTGTGTATTTAATGGTTGATGTAGTAAAGTCTACTCGTTTCCCGGTAGCATCCGCTATAATTCCCAGTTTATAACCTGCTATTATCTGTTTTGCGGTTACTTCGGGTAATCCTTCAACGCCTGGTAATAGAGTTGGATTGATGCCTAACTTATTGCAGGCTTTTTCAAAAGGTGTAATTTTCATTGTTATTTAATTTTATGGTTGATAATCAGTGGAGCGATCACATACACGGCAGTAAGCACGATAATTACGGTTAATACCAGTATTACAAATGCCTGTTTAGCGGTTAGTTGGCCGCGTTCAATACCTGTAGGTATGGTTTTGAATTCTTTAATTAGATTTTTCATTTTTGTGAGGGTTAAATTATTTTGATGGATTGTTTTTATACTTTTCAATTGTCTTTTGTACCGATTTTATAAGTACTTCCTGTCCGCCAATTATCAATTCATTGCAGTACTTAACAAGTTCAGCAGTCTCACTTTTATCATTACGGTTACCCGTACGCACCTTTTTTGCGTAGCTTTCACTAACGCCAACTATCTCTGCAAGTACAATAGCTGTAGGTTGCGGCAGTACCGGAAAGACTTCTTTTTTGGTACAAGTGGTTTTTATATCGTTATATTTGGTTGTCATTTGTGTCCTTTTGCGTTCACAAAGATTGTACAATATTCTGTAACTTTAGCCCGATGGATGACTTAACGATAAGATTTATTGATAGTTATAATTACCTTAAAGGGGAAAAATTTATTGATAATGACTCTGATTTCGCTAAAAAATTAGACGTTAGCCGGTCTATGGTCACCGAAATATTAAAGGGAAGAAGCAATCCCGGCACAAAGGCATTACAGAATATTGTAAGAAACTTTCCTATTGATGCCACGTGGATACTTACCGGAGAGGGTGAAATGATAAAAAAAAGTAATAATCATGCAGATACCCATATAGCCAATGATGGCATTGATATACAAAAAGAGGGGGTAAATGCAAATACCCCTTTATCTGCGGATGGCATGTCTGCAACTAATATGGAAAAATCTGCCCCCCCAACTGCCCCCCCAACTCCTTTTTTTAGTCCTAAATATGTAACCATTAACCGAGACGGTACCGAGAATATTTTGTTTGTTCCTATACCCGCTGCCGCTGGTTATTTAAACGGATACCAGGACATGGTTTATCTTGAAACTCTGCCCGCTTTTAATTTTCCGCAATTAAAAAACGGCACATTCCGGGCCTTTGAAGTTATTGGAGACAGCATGTTTCCAACCCTCGAAAACAAGGAAATGGTAATAGGTCAATACGTTGAAAAGTTGGAGTATGTCCGCGAAGATCGCGTACACATAGTCGTAACTAAAAAGGATGGGATTGTAGTTAAAAGGCTGTCAAACAGAATAGATAAGTACGGATACATCATTGCAAAGTCCGATGCATTTGATAACCGGAATAGTTATCAGAACTTTGAAATATATCCTGAAGACATTATTGAAATATGGTACGCTGTGTGGCATGGTAAAACCAGCTTCAAGTCACCCAACGAAATCAACAAGCGCATCAACAACATCGAGGCAGATTTAACCGAAGTAATGCGCGTTTTAAAGACAAACAATCTTTTACCTTAAATGGTAGATAAGGCTTTAAAACCCTTTAAAATCATCTTTAAAATAGAATCAAAATGGTAGCAAATGGAACATGTCGTTTTTTTGTTTTTTTTCAAAAAGTGCCTCTATCGTACAAAAAACGGACTTTTTTATATTCTTACTGGTTCCCTTTGGATTTAACCCCCTTAGTTATCGTCGTCATAAAGCAACAATTGTCAAGATATGTCCGCATAAATAAAAAATAATAAAAATACAACTGACTTTATAGGAAACGGTAGTCGAAAACTTTTAATAAAGATGTAATCGGATAAACTTATCTGAAAACGATCTCAATTTATGCGATCTGAATTTTTATCCCTTACTTGTCGCATTTTCCATTTTTTCATCGTAATCAATAAAAAACCTGGTTATGAAAACATCTTTTTTTGTTGCGGTTGTTATACTGTTCCTATTTTCCTGTAAAAAAAAGAACACCCCAGTACCTCTTAGCGGCGGCCTGTTTGGTAGTTGGGAAGTACGCCGTGTTTACAATGGGAATATTTTGCCAGCCGATTCGATCTATAAGCCGGGAAACGGCAATATTGTGCGATTGAACGCCGACAGTACGTACGTTAAATACGTCCAGCATAAATTTTCTTTGAAAGGTGTTTTTCATACCCGGATAAATCTGATGTCAATGCTTGCCATGAAAGATGAGCGATTATATTTTGACAACGATACCTCCTTCAACTACATGGTATTGGTAAACGGCGACCTGATGACGTTAAAGCCATTATTCCCGGATATCCCGACGACAGATTATCAAAAAATTCAGAATTAAATTATAAGTCATAAATTCAAATTAAGAAAAGAGATGAAAGTATTTACACTTGTTGCAGTAATTGCCATTTGCCTGCTGTCCTGCACAAAGCCCCAGCCATTATCGCCCTATTTATTTGGTAAATGGGAGGTGCGGAAAACTTACGGCGGGTTTATTATTCCCCCCGATTCTACCTATAAACCTGGTAACGGAAATATTATGCAGTTTAACGGAGATAGTACATACAGCCATTTTAATCAAAATGTGTTGGTGTCAAAAGGAGTTTTCCATATCCGTACAGGCGCATTTAAAAACGGGGCTACCGTTTACGACGAAATTTATTTTGACAGTGATTCTTCTGCCCGGTCACTGATCATTTTAAGTGGCGATATCCTCACCCTAAAACCTTTGATCCCTGATATCAGTACAACCGATTATCAAAAGATAGGGGATTGAAGTTTATCGCTCACACGCTGTGAAAATCTTTACGGCCTCTACCGCTTCCTTTACATCATGAACGCGAAGGATATTTGCGCCTTTGGTAAGGGCGATGGTATTTAATGCAGTTGTACCGTTAAGGGATTCTTCAGGAGTAATGCCTAACAAGTGATGGATCATTCTTTTGCGGGATACACCTGCGAGTAAGGGCAGTTGCAGCCGGTTAAATTCGTCCAGCCGGCTCATCAGTGCATAGCTTTGTTCCTGTTTTTTGGCAAATCCAAAACCGGGATCAATGATCACGTCATGCAGCCCCATTTGTTTTAATTGATAACACTTCGATGCGAAATAATCGTAAACTTCGGCGAATATGTCTTCATAATCAGTTTTTTGAACCATATTTTGGGGTGTTCCCTTCATATGCATTAAAATATAAGGGACTTGTAAGCGTGCTACGGTAGCAAACATATCTTCATCCAATTGCCCGCCGGAAATGTCATTAATGATATGCGCCCCTGCATTAATGGCGGTCTCAGCAACTTTGGAGCGAAAGGTATCGATGGATAATATGGCTTCGGGGTATTCACTCCTTATGGCCTCAACTACAGGTAGCAACCTGTCCGTTTCTTCCTGGATGGAAATATCCACTGCACCGGGGCGTGAAGAATAAGCTCCCAAGTCTAAAAAGGTTGCACCTTCACCCAGCATTTTGCTGGCCTGTATCACAGCTTCATCAATACCGGGCTTCCGGCTTCCTGCAAAAAAAGAGTCGGGTGTCAGGTTGATGATCCCCATAACTTTGGGGCTGCTTAGGTCAATTAAATAGCCACCGGCATTCAGCGTGTCCTTTTTCCGAAAAAATGTATCTTTAGCCATTCGCAATTGTTGAAAGGTTGTAATGTTGTAAAGTTGCAATGTTATTTTTAATCAAAAGTTTTTTAATTGAGATTTTACATTTTTTGCAATTTGAAAAAATCCAAACTTTACAATTTTCCAACCTTGCAACTTTACAACGCGTAACAAAATGACTACTACAAAAACAACACCAAGGTGGATATGGGCATGCAGAATATTTGTCGGCGTGCTGTTTATTTTCTCGGGCCTGGTAAAAATTAATGATCCGCTTGGCTTTTCCTACAAGCTGGAAGAATATTTTGATGTACTGCACCTTACTTTTTTTACGCCTTTTTCACTTTATATTGCCATTATACTTTGCTCGCTGGAGATTGTATTAGGTTTTGGCCTGCTTATTGGCACACGTTCAGCAAATGTTGCCTGGGGTTTGTTGCTGCTGACCATTTTCTTTGGATTTTTAACTTTTTATTCAGCTTATTTTAAAGTGGTACAAACCTGCGGTTGTTTTGGGGATGCCATCCCGTTAACGCCATGGCAATCTTTCAGCAAGGATATGTTTTTATTATTGCTGATCATTATCCTGTTTAAAAACCGGAGAAGGATACAGCCTCTTACCGCGGCTAAAACCGGGAATAAATTGCTACTCGCAGCAACTGTATTAGCTGTAGGACTGGGGGTTTATACCTATAACTTTTTGCCGGTGATCGATTTTCTGGCTTATAAAGTTGGCGCCAATATTCCGGATGAAATGAAAACCCCTCCTGGCGCCAAACCTGATGAGTATGAGCAAACCTATACGCTAAAAAATAAAAAAACAGGCGCAACGAAGGTGATGAATAACACCGAATACATGAGCAGCAATATCTGGAAAGATAACGACTGGTCCGTTGTGGGCACGCCCGAAAGCCGGTTGGTAAAAAAAGGTTTTAGCCCAAAGATCCAGGACCTCACCATCAGCGACGCTCAGGGCACTGACTACACCAAAGAACTGTTAACCAATCCTTTCCTCAACATCGTAATTGTAGCCTATGATCTGCGCCATACAGATGCAGACGCACTGGCGCGGTTAAATGCGGCAGCCATCAACCTGCAAAATGATTACCACACACGTACCGTTATGCTTACCTCAAACTCCGCGCAATATGCAGAGGCATTCAGTAAACAGCACCACCTGGCTTTCGAGATATTTTATACTGATGAAGTGCCCTTAAAAACGATGGTTCGGGCTAACCCCGGTATATTTTTATTGAAAAATGGAACGATCATCAATAAATGGCATTACCATTCCATGCCTAATTATGATGTGCTGGTAAAAGATTATTTTCAGAAATAAACTATGATCCGCTACCTCATCCGCAAGTTTTTTTATGGCTCGGCAGTAATGCTGGGCATTGTGGTAGTGGTTTTTTTCCTGTTCAATATTTTACCGGTTGACCCGGCGCGCATGACGCAGGGGCAGCGGGCGGATGTGCAATCCTTACAAGCCGTTCGCAAAGAATTTGGTTTGGATAAACCAATCCCGGTACAATTTCTTTACTACCTGAACGATCTTTCACCAATTGGCTTTCACCTAAACACCAAACAAGAACAGCAGCAATATCATTATGTAAAATTGTTCCCAATTTCATCCGAACGGGTATTGGCAATCAAATGGCCCTATTTACGTCGTTCCTATCAAACCCATAAGGAAGTTGCAAAACTATTGATTGAAGTAATACCCAACACGCTGGTGCTGGCTACTACGGCCATGATATTTGCCATAATTATCGGTGTTTTTTTTGGCGTTTTGAGCGCGGTACATCAAAATACGTGGATCGATAGGCTGGCTATCGGGATTTCAACGCTGGGTGTTTCTGCGCCGTCGTTTTTTGCCGGCATCATTATCGCCTGGATCTTTGGCTTCGAACTATCAAAATACACCGGCTTAAACATGTCTGGGAGTTTATATACCTATGATCCGTTTAAAGGCGAAGTGATCAGCTGGCGCAACCTGGTTTTGCCGATGGTAACGTTGGGCTTAAGGCCTTTGGCCATCATTGTGCAGCTCACCCGGAATGCCATGCTGGATGAGCTGGGTAAGGACTATATCCGTACCGCCAGAGCGAAAGGCTTAAGTGAAAACGCGATAGTTTATCGCCACGCGTTAAAAAATGCCCTGAACCCTGTTATTACTGCTATCGCCAACTGGTTTGCTTCGTTGCTGGCAGGTTCCTTTTTTGTGGAGTATGTTTTTGGCTACAATGGCCTTGGTAAAACAACGGTCGACGCTTTGGAAATGTCCGATTTTCCGGTGGTAATGGGTTCCATTCTATTTATCGCCTTTATTTTTGTGGTCATCAATATTTTGGTGGATATTATTTATGTTTGGGTTGACCCGAGGGTGAAGCTGTCTTAGTTCGTAGTTGATCGTTCAAAGTTTATGGCAGGAAAGTAATATGGTAATTTGTAATTTGAATTTGACGTGTCTGAAAACAAAATAAAAGATGGGCTGGGTATCATATTCCTGGTTGGTTTTATGGGGTGTGGCAAAACCACTTTAGGCCGTAAACTGGCAAACAGGCTGGGGTATGAGTTTATGGACCTCGACCATATCCTGGAAGCACAGGAGGGGATGACTATTGCCGAATATTTTGCCAAACATGGTGAAGAAGCGTTCCGCAAACTGGAATCACAAGTGTTAAAGCAAACCAATTATCCTGAACATGCGATAGTTTCAACAGGCGGCGGCTTGCCCTGTTTTTTTGATAATATGGACTGGATGAATGCGCATGGTAAAACCATCTACATTAAACTTTCGCCCAAAACATTAGTTACCAGGCTCGAAAATGAAAAAGAAGAACGCCCTTTGTTACGCCAGCACAACGGCGAAGCGCTGGTTACTTTTATCGCTGATAAATTGGCAGAACGGGAGCCCTTTTATAGCCAGGCTAGAATTGTTGCTGATGGGTTGAGTTTGACGGCGGAAAAGGTGGAGGAAACATTAAGAATCAGGGCCATTTAGAAGGATCCATGCGGTTGTCCTAAATGGCGTTAATGGAAATTCGGCTTTTTTGAAACTCTATAAAATACAGACAATTGTTTGCTTAAAACAGCTAGTCGAATTTTCTTGCTGTTGTTAACAAGGGGATAGAGTTCAGGAAAAGGTTTCGTCGCGCTTTCAAATGTGCTCAATAAATGATAAAAGCGGTCAACTTCTCTTTGTGTAAATTTATATAAAAGGTAGTTTTTATTGTGATAGCATCAGCATTAGCCCGTTTGGTATGCTGAATAGTAAAAAGTGGATTTTCATCCATTTTTTAAGTTTTTCCAAAACTCTTCTGATGAAATAACACGACCATTTTCCTCGTCTTCTATTCCTTCATTTATATGCCGTTTTTGCCAATCCGGTAAATTATCCCACCAATCGCCCTCTTGTTCTGAACTTCTTAAGCTATCCAAAACAGTGAGCATGTTTGATTCTGAAAGCTGTTCAATCCATGCAATAAGTTTTGATTTGGTTTCTTTTATTTCTGCTATTGACATAAATCTGAGTTTTATAACAAATTTTAATAATTTTACCTCAAATAAGCCCCATCCTCTTCACCTTCTTCATCCAAAACTACCTCAACATGTTCTTTTAAAACGGTAGATAGCGCAATCCCGGCAAAATCAGTGGTGATGGGGAATTTTTTGTGGTTACGGTCGATCAATACTGCCGTACGGAATTTTTTTAGCGGTACATCCCTGAAAATGCCAAAGCCATAAGCAAGCGCTTTACCGCTGTTTAAAACATCGTCAACCAAAATAACTACTTTATTGCTGCAGTCCTGCACGTCAAAATTGATGTCTGCCTTTAAAAAAGGGCTGAATTTGTCTAATTTAATGGTAAGCAGCCGGATTTGGAATGGCGCGATCTTGTCTAAAATTGCTTTTAATCTTTCAGCAATTTTATTGCCGCCGGGTAATATACCCGCGATCAGAATTTCATCTTCATCAAAATTATCTTCCAGTATCTGGTAGGCTATCCGGTCAATCTTTTGCTGGATCTGCTGGCTGTTTAATATCAGGAGTTGTTTATCTGGCATTTTTTGTTGGAATGTTGCTTGTTTTGTTGAAATGTTGCAAGGTTGGAATGTTGTAAAGTTCAGTTCGATTTGCCTTTGCAAAGGTAAAATTAACGTTTCAACCTTACAACATTACAACGTTGCAACAAATTATTTAGGGTACGGGTAATAAATAAAGTTTGCCCCCTCAGGCACCACTACAAAAACGCACATAAAATCATTAGGGTTTTTGTAGGATTGGATAAAGCGGGCCTTTAAAATTTCCTTAATCACACCTTTTTCCACAAACTCTTCCAGCGTGGACGCATGGATGCTCCATTCTGTATTCAGATCGTGGCGGTCAAGTATCAGTTCGCCTAAACTCAATTCGTGCTGATGGGCAATAAATATGGGGTAGTTGGATAATCCTTCAACCATGATCTCTATAGCTACCTCGCGTACAGACTCATGAAAAAATTTAAGGTCACGCTCCAAACTCAATAGCGGACTATCCTTTTTCGGATCTTCGCTATTCCTGTTTTCGTTTAAAAGTTCTTCCGGTTCCATTTTTTTGTGATTATTCCGATTCTATTTTTTTGATTGCACCGATGATGAATTATGATTACACCGATTTTTAATTTTTGCTATGGTCTGTACTACTATCGACTTTTGCTATGAACTATGAACCATCAACTATGAACGCCTTAACACAAGTAAAATAACATTCTCCACATGCTGCGTATGCGGGAACATATCTACCGGCTGTATTTTAACCGTATCGTATTTCTCCTTTAATACCAGCAGGTCGCGGGCCTGGGTGGCGGCATTGCAGCTTACGTATATAATTTTTTCACCTTCAATTTCCATCAGCCGGTTTACTACGTCCGGGTGCATGCCTGCACGCGGCGGATCTGTAATAATTACATCCGGTTTGCCATGTTCGGCTACAAAATCGGCCGCCAGTACATCTTTCATATCGCCGGCAAAAAATTTGGTATTATTGATATTGTTGATGGCCGAATTGATCTTTGCATCTTCAATCGCCGAAGGCACATATTCAATACCCACCACTTCCTTTACACTCCTGGCAATAAAATTGGCGATGGTACCTGCGCCTGTATACAGGTCGTAAACAAGCTCATCGCCCTTAAATCCTGCAAAATCGCGCGTGATCCCGTAAAGTTTTAAGGCTTGAATAGAGTTGGTTTGATAAAAGGACTTTGGCCCGATACGGAATTTGATACCCTCCATTTCTTCATAAATAAATTCAGGCCCTTTATAGGCGATCACGTCCTGATCGAAAATGGTATCGTTCTTTTTCTGGTTGATGATATACAACAGGGATGTTATTGCAGGAAATCCGTTATCGATATAGGCCATCAGTTTGTTAACCTCATCTTCGTCAGCATAAGCAAAAACCACAATTACCATGGTTTCTCCAGTCGATGAAGTACGGATAATGAGGTTCCGCAATGCGCCGCTGTGCGCTTTCAGGTCATAAAAGGTATAGCCGTGTTGCAGCACAAATTCACGGATGCTGTTTCGTAATGTGTTTGAGGGTTCTGCCTGCAACCAGCAATGATTGATGTCAAGGATCTTATCAAATCGTCCGGGGATATGGAAACCAAGGGCGTTCATATTTAACACATCGTCTGTACGGTTTTCGCCATCGTTCAGCCAGCGTTTGTTGCTGAAGGTATACTCTAACTTATTGCGGTAATATTTATCGGCAGGGGAGGGCACTATAGGCATAATGCCATCCACCTCAATTTTTGCAATTCGGGTTAAAGCATCAGCGACTGACTTTTGCTTGAATTTTAGTTGTGCTGCATAGGTCATATGCTGCCATTTACAGCCGCCACAGGTGCCAAAATGCTCGCAAAATGCTTCTGTGCGGTACTCTGATGGTTTTTTTAGCTTGGTAATTTTGCCCTCGCCAAAGTTTTTTTTGCGGCGGTAAACTTCCACGTCGGCGATATCGCCCGGTACGCCCTTATCTACAAATATTACAAAATCGTCTGATTTGGCAACGCCCTTGCCTTCTTCGGCGATGTCAATGATTGTAATGTCTTCAAAAAAACGCTGTTTTGCTAGCTGATTCATAAGCGCGCAAAGTTAGTTATTTGTTGGAATGTTGTAAGGTTGGAAAGTTGAAAGGTTGCTTTTTGTTGTGGGTGCTGAAGTTTTGGCTTGTTTTGGCGGTTTTCTCCACGCGGTATGTGTCCCCACATACCGCCGCATTCTGGAAGTTGAATTTTGAGCGCGCAAAATGCCATCGGTTGATCGTACGGCGTGATCAACGCGGCGGAAAGTTAAAAATATAGCGCTAAATGAACATATTCACCATGGATGCCCAAAAATCATCCGGTTCAATTTCTTCAATTTCGCCTATATCAAACTGCTCCTCTATCATGTCTGAAAACTCAATTAATTCGCGGCTCATCAGGTAAATGCTTTTATTAATGCAAATAACGATAAAAATATACCAAAAACCAAAATGGTATTGTGAAATATTTGTTAAATAATTACTTCTTTTGGCGATAGCTAACTGGTCCCGGTAGCTTTAACTTATAAAACCATACGCCCAAGCCGATGCAGCTGCAATTGCAGCCTGTTATTATACCGGCAAAACTCAGATCCGAACTATTTTCAAGAAACCCAAATGGTACCAGCATAGCAGCACAAGTACCAACGGTTAGTAATACGGCAGTGACAAAAATGATCCATGTTTTTTGAATTCCGCTTGACCGTATTGATAAAACTAACCCGACAACTATAGTAAATATAAGCCATGTAATAGAGGAAAATATTAATTCAAACACAACACAGAACAGATACATGTATAATCCGGAACGGATTGCTTCCGTGTATTGTATTATGGAAGAATAGCTTAGGATGAAAAAAATTAAAAGAATAAGTAAGGGGGCCACAACAACGGCAGTTAGCCAAACTTTTAAGCTGTATTTTATTACACTAGTATTCTTTTGCGTCATAAAAAGGTGAGGAATTTTAAATTGAATTGTTGCCTAATTGAAATTGCGCCTTGTGATTAATTCTTTAAGGCTGTAGGTCTGCTTTTCAACCGTTTTAAGGGTATCCGTGAGCGGGCTTACGCTGTGCATCCGTTTTTCTATGGTGATTTGATCGCCGTTAAGTTTATATTGGATGGATGCCTGTTTGCGGTTATATGTTCCCAGGCATATCCGGAAGTTTGCAGAATCGGTGAGATATTCTGACGTCATGTTCCCGGTTAGCCCCGATCGGTAAACTTCCACAAACAAGCTGCGGTCCTCATTTAAGGCGTATTTGTAATTTCCGGTGCTCCTGAGTTTTAATGAAGTGATGATGATCAGGATCATTAGTATAGTGAAGTAGTTTTTCATATAATTTTGAATTGTTTAGTGGCCTCACCTAAATCCTCTCCAAAGGAGAGGACTTAAAAAAAAATGCATAATTAAGGAGGCTGTATCATAAGTAGAACAAAGACGGATTATACAAAATTATATTTT
>NZ_CAIWNH010000514.1 GCF_903913935.1 uncultured Mucilaginibacter sp. | reverse complement strand
CCTAATTTTACAAAACCAAATGTATGCCCAATAATACCCTAACAGATAAGCAGTTGTGGATGGAGATCGTTGATGATGATTTCAGGGCATTTAACGTGTTTTTTAAGCGCTACTGGAAGAAATTGTACATGGTCGCCTTTAAAATACTGAAGGATAAAGATGTTTGCGAAGAAATTATTGAAGACGTTTTTATCTACCTGTGGAACAAAAGAAAGGACCTGGTCATTGAATCCTTCCCGCAATACCTTTCATCCGCCACCCGGTATAAGGTGTATAATTATTTACGGTCGGCAAAAGCATCGCCATTGGTTTATGATGAAGACGCGGATGAGAAAATTGATGCCTTTTGCCTTAACCTGGGTGAAGAACATATCCGCCAGGATGAATTATACCAGCAGTTGCATAGCTACCTTAACCTGCTGCCCCGCCGTTGTAAAGAAATATTTATTATGAGCCGCCTGGAGCAATTGTCAAACGAAGAGATCGCCGACCGCCTGCTGATCTCCAAACGAACAGTTGAAAACCAGGTAACTGTTGCCTTAAAACATTTAAGGCTATCGTTAAAAGATTCGGCGCTTATCTTTTTGCTGGTAGATATTATCTCGCACCGTTAAACGGCTGTGTGCTTTTCGGTTTAAATCATTATTAATATCCAAAACAGAACGAACGACTTGTTAGTCCATTAATTGGTTACTGTAAGATCTGCGGCTATAGACATCTGAAAGGTGAGGCCGCCGGGGGCCTGCGGGCCATCCTGTATGTGAACGGTACCCTTCATGTTTTTTACAATGGTTGCCTCGGTGATCCAGCCGGTTGCTTTATCCAGTTTGATTTTGTTTGACCCGGTGCCGCTAATGTTATCATAAAGCATCATCATGCCTTTAAATGGTTTAAATCCAGCTTTCTCATTAGGCGTAAAGGTTATATCGCCGGCTACCAGGTAGCTGTTCGCCTGCACGTCTTTTATCGAAAAGGTAGTCACCGTATTACAGGATATGATCGATTCGAGGCTGCTGTTGTTTTGCCATGTTTCGCCTATCGCTACACTGTGGCCGGGGAATACAGCAAATGCATCCTGGAAATTAGTTTTAATGGTTTTTTCGCCAAAGGTTTGCTGCATCTAATTTTTAAATTGCGCTTTCTGCTCATCGGTAACCTGCGGAAAGTCCTTGAACATGTTATCGAAGAGGTTATTAATATTTTTTACTTCGAGGACCTTGCCGCTTTTAGTGATGGATATATTGAAGCTTTTGTTGAGTATACCCGCTATCATTTTTGAAGCCGGGTTGCTGCTTAAGCTGTCGTCTGAGCTAAATCCTGTGGTTTTGCCGCCAACCTCCATACTCATGTTCATCCGCTTATATTGCACTTCCATATCATAAATACTATCGCGAATGGCAATAACCTTGTGCGATATTTTTGCGGAGATGATAGTGCTGATAACTTGTTTTTGGCCGGGCAAATCCTGCACAATGGTTAAATTTGCGTTGGTTGTAAGGTAATAGGTGCTATCCTGTTTAAGGTGGAGTGCGAGGTTGATTTTTTGGCCGAAAGCATAAGCGCTGGCCAGTAGTAATAACAAAGTAAATATTTTTTTCATGATCAGGATTAATGGCCGTAAAGATGCCAAAGTTTTCCGGCAAATCAAATGGGATAAGCGGATTGGGTTACCCGGTTCATTATTTTTTGGTTACTACCACAACCATCATCCCATTGTCGGCGTTTTGCTGCCAATAAATGGTATCGTCAGCATTTTCGTATTCGAAGGATCCCGGGACGGTGTCTCTGCTTGTCCGGCTAAAACTTAGGTCGTTTAAAAGCCGGTCTATGGTTGCGTGATAGGATTGAGGCAAATAAATATAGATGTGCGTTGCAGCCTCAATTTCTTCTTTTTTGAAGCCGATGTTTGCAAGCGTATCCTGTTGGTATATATAAATGCTATAGGTTGGGTCCGAAGTATCTAATGTAAATGCAGTGGCCGACCCCATCATGTTTTCGGCAGAGGTACCGATTCGCTCGATGGCATATTTTAGTTTTGAGGCGATGAATTCTTTCGGGCTGCTGAAGCCCTGGGCCCGCACCTTTAAACCCCAAATTGTAAAGATGGCCGCGATAATTAAAAATTTAACTTTCATTGTAGAAAAAACAAATTAACGATTAGGATGGCAAAACAGCATTTTAACCAGCCTGTACCACAAAAAGCAGGGCGGGCTGTTGACACAAGATACGGAAGGATGACCTGGAGAAAAATGTGAGATTAGTAGTATTTAGGCCTGAGTGATTTTGTTCCGCCCTGTTTCACTCATCACCGTGAGTCGTACTGGAAAAGGTTGTCACTTTTTTTTATAAAGTTAAGACTATTTGTTGCTTGTTTGTCGTGTTAGGAT
>NZ_CAIWNH010000513.1 GCF_903913935.1 uncultured Mucilaginibacter sp. | reverse complement strand
TGAAAGGCGAAAGGTGAAAGGTGAAAGGTGAAAGGTGAAAGGTGAAAGGTGAAAGGCGAAAGGTGAAAACATTGGTCGACTTAATTTCTGTTTAGAAATTTAGAAAAATCTAAACTTTCGGACTTTACTCAATTTTCGGACTTTCGGACTTCAAAATAAATCCGTTTATTTGCAGCCCGGAAAAAAATAACTGACTTGGTAGCTCAGCCGGTAGAGCAACTGACTCTTAATCAGTGGGTCGAGAGTTCGATCCTCTCCCAGGTCACTCGAGGAGACGTTCTACAAAAAACGTCTCCTCTTTTTAAATTATTAGTTTCTTATATAAGTCATTTGTCAGGCCGGACAAAGATGCCTTTGGCGGGAACTTAACGACAGTATAGTTATTAAAGACTTATATTTGCTTTAAAACCATCATTGGTTAATCAAACCTAAATGAAATTTCAATATCATACTGAGGGTTACCTTAAGGACCCATCCTTCACTGCCGATCTATTATCATTTTTGAAAAATTATGCCGAAAAGTTTCCTGGGATAGAAGAGTTGCGCCTTAATGTTGATGCTATATGGGCAGAACGAGTGGATTTTTATATCCGGAAGAACCAGTTTGAATATTCAAAGAACGGAACAGTTCTGACCATCAATACTTATGAGATGTTTAATAATGTAAAGGGGAAAATCGTCGGGATGACATCTCCGTTTGAGTTTTATCAAAACTTACGTTTTTTATTCGGCCGCGCAGTGGATGAGCATTAGTTAAAGATTCGGAGCAATGGATGAGATAACTGTAAATTACAATGCCGTTACTGGCTATTACTTATGCTTATGAAATACATTTCCAAGCTTTTTAAAAAGCACGAACCCGTTATTTATGCATGGATGTATCTGGGATGTATCATAATATTTGCTATTGTTTACTTTATTTTGCCAACCGGAAGTTTCACAGTACCAAAGTTAGACATCAGCAATCCCATAACATGCCTCTACTTTAGTACCATTACAATTACTACAGTCGGTTATGGCGACATTTCTCCTATATCAATACCGGCGCAAATAGCCGTTACCCTGCAGCCCATTCTCGGATTATTTTTAGTTGGGTTTTTCCTAAATGCGCTCGCTCAGCGGCAATCACAAAAAATATCTGAAGATGAAAAAGAGAAAGCTGCACTTAATGAGTTTAACATACTTAAAAAGAGACTTCTAAAAGTGAACGAAGTGCTTTCGTTGACCATCAGCAATTATGAACAGTACGTATTTGCACTGACCACGCCCATTGTTCGCCGCGTTACCGAGCCGGTGCTTGTTAACCAAAATTTTCATTTTCAAGATATGAGTGATCTCTTTGCACCTACGCTTTTCGAGGCTGCTCCGGACGAGTCCTCTGTCACACTTTATTTTCGTCGGCAAAAAGAACTTACAGACGAAATAAAGGCATTCTTGCTCAGTACGGAGCTAACTCCATGGCCGGATACAGAACAAGCGTGCCGAAATTTTTTGATAAACTGTAGCCGGGCCGATATCTCCGGAACAATTGCCGCCCATCAAAAAAACGATCAGGAAAAACAAATTATCGTCAAAATGATAAATGCATATCCCAGCGAACCGGAATATGCAGAAGGATCAAGTTTGATAAATCCATATGTTGCTTTATATAAACTGGTGAAGCAAAACCTCGCCTTGATCGAAAAATATAGAACAAGCATAACCACTGCCACGTCTTAAAATTTTATTAAATCAGTTTGCTGCTAGCCAATCTTGTTAATTTCGAAATTGGTTATAAATTGAAACTGCTTCAAAATCTTTCCGATTTACTGCGGCCAAAGCAATATGATCTGCAAGCTCTTTCTCCCCTGCCCTGTAAAGTTTTAGCAGAGTTTGATTGATCATTTCGGTATCCAGGTATATGTTGGCGTACGCTTTCTCCAATAGCAAAAGTAGGAGTTTTCCGGCTTCCTCTGCTAGGCCTTGATTAGCCTTTGCTTCAATCGCTCTCATTAAACGATATGTTGGAGCGCCGAAATCAAAAAAGCTAACGGCGCGTTCAAAAAGATTAAATACCTCCTCGTTGACAGTTCTCATCTGGTCCAATAAGTCGACCGTCTCTGCAACTGATTGACGGAAGGCGCGGTCATCAATTTTGGCAGCAATATCCAGCACTTTAGACCAAAGGGTTATAAGCAACTGATCTGAAAGCTCCAAGTCAGGAGTTCTCATGCGATCAACCAGGCACTTTAGTAATTCCAAATCGTTCGAATTTAGCAAGGTCTCCATTAATTGGTCGCTTTCGGGAAGTCCAAGGACGTATGCCACGTATATATGTT
>NZ_CAIWNH010000512.1 GCF_903913935.1 uncultured Mucilaginibacter sp. | reverse complement strand
TTGAATATTGAAAAACGTACTATATTTACGTATCAATAAAAAGGATTATGAAAGAAATAATCATTCAAGACAAGGAAAAGTATTTTGAAGAAAACTATCCGTTTTATGACCCGCCAAAAATGACAGATAAAAAACGCTGCATACATTGCGATAGCATTATCACAGTTGGTGACTATAAAGTTTTTAGAGATAGGGACGGCGGCGAACTAATTTGCTGCCCAAATTCTCCACAATGTGACGGGACAGTTATAGATTGGTTTGATTTGAATCCCAAATTGGCGCAGCCCAAGTTGCAAATTGTAAGTGAATCGTTGTCTGTAGATACTTCGTTGCCTGTAGATTGGTTTGATTTGAATATTGAATTAGCGCAGGTTGATTTCCAAATAGCCTCGTTGTTAAATACTTCGTCGTCATTGATAATTCGTAAAAAAGTAAAGGTTTATAGAATACGGCCAATTGAAAATAAACTTTTCTTGTTGGAATTTGATTATGAACAGGGCGGTTTGATAGTTATCAAACAGTTCAAACGAATAAGTTTTACAATGAATACTTTTGAATTTTTAGTCGTTGACTTTTTTAGTGATTACTTTGACAAAATTGCCTTTTATCACACTACACCTAATCCAAAAATGATAGGTTTTAGAAACGGCAAGGAGTTTCACCGGGAATTTAATGAACTCTCAACTTGGAATAAAAGAAGAGCGGATTTTATAGTAAAAATTTTTTGGCTTATAAAAGATGCTTTTATACAACAAGACCTCGGAAAACTATATAAATCAAGGGTAAGAAGAAGTCCAACGAAACCCGGTCAAGCAAATTCTTGATCGTGACTCAACTTTTACTCCCTTCTGTTCCTGGCGCGAGAGCTGTGCCGTGAATTACGGGCCTGAGTATAAAGGTAAGTAAATGTTTTTGAAAATACCTAACGGTCGGTTAAAGCAAATGAATATTTAGTGATTAAAAAAAAATTATCTTAATCATTGTAACGAAATAAGGAAGGATTGATTCAATTTGTTTAACGTTTGCCACTGCCACAAACAGTAAATAGCAGAAACTAATTATTAAAATGGCAATACCTTGAACACCTACTTAAATAAATAGTGCTGGGCGATACTTGAAAAGTAGCTCTATCCGCAGGAGTACTATACCAAAATAATGAGTTGCTATCTATATCATAGATATATGTTGTAATAACATGCGTATTATCATTGATATTTTCTAAGGGTTGATTTAAATTTTCCATGGCTTGAAGTATAAATCCATTATAAATTTTTTTTCCGTTATTCCTAATTATGGGGCGTCCCAAAGATATTTTAATAATTCTGTAAAAAATAGGTCCAACAACTGGAATAACTTCATTCTTATACCTCGGACTTGCTTTAACCAGATTAATAAAAGAATTTTTAAATATTATAGCGGCTTCGCTTGTGGCTAAATTAAGTTTCTGTTTTTGGTAATCAATTAAAAATATTTTAGAATCTGGATAAGCGTCATAAAAAGCATTTTGTTGCTTAGACTGGTAAAGCACAAGTTGATTAGGCTGGTGTTGTCTGATTGGGTCAAATGTCGCATAGGGTGTAATAATTATAGTGTCACCAATTTTTTTATGATACCAGGTTGATTTATTTACTATGGTGGCGGTTTGCCGGTTTTGAACATCCAGTGAGGTAACGCCTAAAATATACAAAGGTTTTTCATTTTGGGTCGGTGCAGTTGTACGCGGGGTGAACCCCAATTTGTTACTCCAAGCATATTTAAACGATGTTGTTTTGCTGGTTATGGTGTAAACAGTTTGGCCGGTTTGCTGGGCGCTGCAGGAATAACAACAAAGCAGTATTCCCGCAAAAGAAAAAAATAAGGTTTTTAAGCATTATTTGATTAAATAAGATTTAGGCGAAAAATTAATCATGACTAAAAAGGTTAATGATAATGTATAACTTGCAACGAAGTTATAAAGAAAAAAATGAATTTTTAAAATTTCTATCTACTCGACTTATCATTGCTTCTTATTGTTATATAACCTATTAAATCAGACCCATTTGTATCTTAATCATTGTAACGAAATAACAGAAGGATTGATTCAATTTTGTTAGATCGACTAACCTATAAGGTGTGAAGAATGATTCTGTAAATAAACTGTTCTTTTGAAAACGAGAAATTCTTACCAGATTGTTATAGTTTGATGACTATGTTATAGGCAGTTCCCTCATATTTATATGCAATGCTGAAACTATTTGAAGTGACCCCAACTAATTGAAATCTATTAATGTTGTTCTCACCTTTCAGAACTCCATCAATATAAATGATACCGTTATCATTTGAAATATTCAAGACTTTAAAGGGTTTATCGATAATGTCGTGAGATACATCTTTATCTTTTTCTCCCAATTTATATTGCTCAACAGCTGAAAAATTTGTTTGTGGCCCTACCAGCTTTTTAAAGTTATTGAAATTTGGTATTATGTTAGAATATGCAATGCCAGTAAGATTAGTTTCTGCCGGGGAAACAGTATAGTATCCGTTTGTATTTCCCTTTGTTCGTTGGTTTGAAAGATAAACAACATTAGCACCGAACATTGCCGCTTCAATCTTAAGTTTCCGATATGCAATATCTTTAGTCTTTTCTTCATCCTTTGAGGAAAAAGCCTTTCCTTTTGATTCGGCACTCAATTCACTTATCTTATAAAGTCCCATAACCTCACTTTCAAGTGTTGTAATCGTAACCTTATCATAATCCATTACACCGTTTACTGATTTATAAGACGTTGATTCAGCAAAGGTTTGTACCCTGCCATTCTTAAAAATTATTTTTTGTATTGTGTTTTTATAAACAGTATTTATAAGGTCTTCCCCTGGGTATGTATATTTAACAGCATCAGGAGTAACTTCCTTTACTGAACACGCAATTTTTTCGTTATTTGTAAAAATGGTATCAGTTTGCGAATAACAAAAGGATACGGTCGCAAAAATCAAAAAGAAGGTTGCTAAACAGCATTTGACTAAATAGGATTTAGGTAAAAAATCAATCATGACAAAAGGGTTAAATTGGTAAAATATATTTTTGACGAAAGTT
>NZ_CAIWNH010000511.1 GCF_903913935.1 uncultured Mucilaginibacter sp. | reverse complement strand
AACTTGTTTTGGCTTATGGCTGTCAAAAAAATCATTCCATTCAATTTTGTTTTTGAATATTTAGAGCCGCTGCCCTATGTGGTGAAGCCGTTTTTTGGATGCCATGGGGTTTATGTAGGCAATAAAATTGTGTTGATTTTGCGCGAGCGGGCCGACCATACTGACGTGAATGGTGTTTGGATAGCTACCACGCATGAACACCATGCAAGTTTGAAAAAGATATTCCCAAGTATGCGAGCGGTTTCGGTTTTGAATGATGGGGCGGGTGAAACTGCGTGGCAAATGATACCGGCTGATGCGAATGATTTTGAATCATCGGTGTTGGAATTGTGCCAGCTGATAAGGCGCAAGGATGAGAGGATTGGGCGGGTGCCGAAGAAGAGGAAGTAATTGTTAATCGTCCAGTTTTTCAAAGCTTATGCTTTGCTGGCCGTGCCTCCATATTTTTTCTTTAAATCATATCGGATATGACCACGTTAGACGTGCTAAAGTTTGAAATTCGTTTTTATATATTACCTATCTGGTTATTTAGCTAGTACCAGGTATTACTGGCTTGATTAAAAATGAGTGTAATGCCACTGAGCGCAGTAATGCCCGCAACCTTGTACCCATAGCTTAAAGATGGACTGATAAGGCTACCATCTGATGTGAAAAGCAGACCCGAAACAGAGGCCTGTGAAAGCGGATTAGGAGAATAATAGCCCTTTAATATGAACCTGAATCCGTTTATAGGGCGTATAGGAAGTGTTATGTTAAAACTATCTACTTGCAGGGTATCGGTAAAAATAATGCCTGTTAGCCCCACGGAACAATTGTAACTACTGTTTGCCACAGCGTTTATTACGGTATCTTTGTATATAATGTTTGAACCTTTTAGGGGTTGCCAATTTGCCAGGCCAGCTGCATCGGAGGTGAGTATTCTACCCGAGGCCTGAGTACCATTCACTAATTTTAATTGAGCAGATAAAGTTGCAGTATCCTCATGTATAATAAATACATTGTTGTGGCCTTCACTGTAATTAAACCCTGTTGAGTCTATTCTTAAATCAATGTCTCTAATGCCCGGGTTTGTCCAAAAGAGAGAATTGTACATTTCTCCGGTAATAGAATCGCGGCCAGCCATTACTGCTGTGTTGACTCCATCCGGCCTTTTTATTCCGATTCCCTCACGGGTTATCCTTTCGCCAAATTCACCGCTCGCACCCCCCCGGCCTATTTCGAATGTATAAGCCTCATTATGCGCCCCTATAGAATAACCGAATAAAAAATCTCCGGACGCGTTGCGAAGCATGCCCATTGATGTGCCCGTACCGAATGGAGGACCAGCATAAAAATCGCCATTTACATGTAACTTACATGAAGGGAGTTGGGTGCCAATACCCACATTATTTGAGGTATCGGTGGCGTAGAGGTTGTGGTTGTTTAATGTCCAATAACCCGAGGAACTGCTGTGTGCGTCACAAAGATTTTTCCAAACTGCCGAAATTGAGTCGAATGCCAAAACGCAACCACTGTCAATATCAAAAACAAGCAGGCCATTGGGCAACGAGGGAATATTGGCGCGTTCGGTAGAGGTCATACGGGGTATAAGCAGACCCTTTGTGTGGGAGTAGATATCAAGCGACGCTGAGGCATTGGGATTGGTT
>NZ_CAIWNH010000510.1 GCF_903913935.1 uncultured Mucilaginibacter sp. | reverse complement strand
TCTGTAAAATTTCCCCTTTTCTCAGACCATTCAACTTTAACGCAACATAAAACTTCAGTTCGTTTTTACCATGAGTGGTGTCTTTTCTTATCCTGATCGCTTCCGGGTTTGCAAATTTCACGGTAATTTTTTGCGCTGATGTTTTAAACTTTCCGCCATTCGCGAGACCATCATAATTCCTGCCGGCATCAACAAAATGTTTAAACTCTTCACTTGACCCCGAAAAGCGCATACTGCCTTCGCCGGGCAATGTCAAACAAAAAAATATGCCGTCGTTTACAATGGCTGCATGCGCATTCAAAGTAACTGTAACATTAATTCTTCCACCTGACAGATCAGTTACCACCTCTTTTATAAATAAACTATCAATATTTGTAGTAATTATTTGATCATCGCCGCTGCGTTTATAGTGCGGCTGCTGGCGTTCCTTGCCAGTTGAAATAAATTGATTCCCCTTAACAACTACAATGCTGCTTTCAAAATTAAATAGTTGCCCTTTTTTGCGGATCCCGTTTATATTGCCCCATGGTTCCACTTCTGCCTGGCAAAAAGCCTGGTTCGCGAAAGTCACTAAAAAAACCAATAATATTATTAAACGGGCGATATGGCAGTATTTAGGAGTATTGCTATTTTTCAATGTATTTCAGTTTATAAAGAAGGGTATAATTGTTTCGATAAATTTAGCTGTAATAATACAGATTGGAGAGGATTACTAATATATTACACCATCTTACTTAATCGCTACCCTGCGTGGTGGCGTACTTTTCGTGTGCGGTGATGTTTAGTGCTATCTTTAACTGTATTACCACTTTTAGGGTGACGTGCACTTTTCTCAAGTAAATGCTTGTGATGTTTACCTTTTTTTTCATGCTTCGGGGCATGGCGGATAAAATCTATAGCCTCCGGGTGCGCGGCATGATCAAAAGGGTTGTAATAGTAAATGCCATCCTTGTCATATAAGGTAAAATTGGCCTTTAAACGTTCGTCGAATGAAGATTCATTTTTCAGTGCCCGGTCCGTCCACGCGGATTCGGCCAAAGCAGCTATCCGCGGATAAGTCATAAAATCCAGCCTTTTTTCCGAACCTATAGTTTCTGTCCAGATATTGGCCTGTATACCAAGGATGAGATTAGAATTCAATTCATCCGAAGGCAATTGCTTGTCGGGAAAATTATAAATATTGCTTAAACTGTTAAAATAGGCGCCATTCCATCGTCGTCCGGAAACATTGTTCTTGTCCTGTACAAAATCAAAATACAAAGGCAGGCGCGGACAAAGCACCACATCGTACTTTTTTTGCAACGATAGCTAAAGTTGAGAAGGGAAGTTTTGCCGCCACCAAAAAACAATAGTTTTGGCAGGGTTCAAATTAGTGCTTGCTGCTTCATCCCAGCATAAAACATTGTCGTTCATTTTCATCACCGAATCGGCCATGCGGTTAAAAAAGTAATGTTCCAGGTCATCAAGTGCAGTAAGCTTATTTTTTGCCATCATTTCAGTTATACCCGGCCGGCCGGCCCAGGCCTGGTTACCCAAAGCCACCTCATCGCCACCCAAATGGATCATATGCGAAGGAAAAAGCCCGTTCACCTCTTTCAAAATATCTGCAAGGTAGCCGTAGGTTTTCTCATTGCCCGGGTCGAAGGTATAATTTTCATAATTGCGGATACTTCCCCCGCTAAATTCCGGATATGCTTTATTTGCTGCGGTAGCATGGCCCGGCATATCAACTTCAGGGATGACGGTAATAAAACGGTCCTGGGCGTACGCAACAATCTCTTTGATATCCTCCTGGGTATAATATTTTGCCGGGGCGAGCGAATCGGTATGGTTACCAATGCCAGCTACCTGTGCCAGGCGCGGGTATTTTTTTATTTCAAGCCGCCAGCCGTCATCATCGGTAAGGTGCCAGTGAAACTTATTCAGTTTATAAAAGGCCATCCAGTTTAAAAGTTGTTCTACCTTTTCCTTCCCAAAAAAGTGCCTCGACTCATCCAGCATAAAGCCCCGCCATTGGAATCTCGGAGCATCCGCTATCTCGCATGCCGCCAGGCTAACCGAACTACCCACAGGTTGCATCCTGATCAACTGCATCAATGAAACCAACCCATAAAAAATTCCATCATTGCCTGAGGCGATGATGGTGATCCTGTTGGCCTCAATTTTCAAATTATAGGCGCCGTTTAGGCCCGGTTTATCAACTAACTTTAAATCAATTTGTGCCTTTTGTTCATCCGGGTCAACGGCGATAAGTATGCCATCTGCCTTTTTTAGTTCTGTTTGAAGATAATTTGCCTGCGGTAGCATTGAATTATCGTTCATACCAATAATGGTATAGCTGTGTAAATGAAATGCACCGTTAAGTTTAACAAATGATTTCGGAAGTGGAATTATATTGACCGTTTGGCCTGATACAAATCTAAAAAATAGAATAAAAATGATCAGGGCGAAAAATTTCATCCCACGAATATATACCAATAGCTTAAAATATAATAAACGATGTGGTCAAGAATTATTAACATTGAAAACCAGGCCATTGATCCAAATCAGCGGCAATCAAAATAATCAGTACAATCAGCGGTCTATTTACCAAAGGGTGGCAATCCAATCAACTGCCTGTATAGAGGTAAATCCATCCTTGGTTCGGCAGATTTATGAAAGTTTTTGCAATAGTAAACCTGCAGGGTATATTCGGGACCGTTACGGATAATCTGCACGTCGGGCAATTGGGTCACACTATCAAAAAAAGGTTTTACATTCATATTGATGAATGGTTCATGATGATCACCAATGATAATGCAATCTTTGCCAACGAGGGTATTGGGGTCGACCAAAAAAGCCAGGTTACGCGGATCAGGGTCAAAAACGATGATATCTTTTTTACCCTTAAGTGCCCAATCGATTTTACCGGTTAACCACCAGCGGGTACTGCCGGTAAATATATTAGGGTTGTTTAGCCAGCCTTCTTTTTCAAAACGGGTTTGGATATCGGTATAATCAACGCCCTGGATGGTTGGGTCAAGATTGTCGCCGTGAAAAAAATGCACTACGGCCTTAGGCCCATAGGCTGACCAAAAACCGGTCACCCAATGGGTACCCAGCACGCCAATGGTGATTACTGTAAAATAAATAGAAAAGTTAAGCCAGCGGCGCGTTAATAATCGTTTTGCGGGTGTATTCAGGCTTCTATCTATAGCAAAACCGAGCGGAATAAACAACATCATATAACCAGGCGCCTGCCAGTGAAAGTGGAATTGAAGATCGGACCACAAAGTAACTGTGGTAAAAAATACAATAGGCAATATCGCCATCCAAAAAGTAAAACTATAAACCTGCAACTGCTTGCGAAGTTTGTAGGAGATAAATAGTTGCCTGATTGTTGGGAACCAGATCCAGGGCAGTAAAAATGCACACTGCCCTAAAATACTGCGGCCAAACCAATCAGGATGTAATTGGAATTTTCCGCTTGCGCCTGCCCTCGAACCCTGAAACACAAATGAAACCCAGTTATTGTTATAATTCCACCAAATAATAGGCGATGCCATTAAAAGCGTTATTACTATAGCCACATACGGGCCGGGGTGCCGCAGCCAGTGGCGTTGATTTTTATTGGTGGCGATGTACATAAAAACACCAGCAAATAAAAATAACACGTGGTATTTGCTAAGTGTTGCCAGGCCCATGCTAATGCCAACCGCTAACCACAGGAGCCAGGTACGGCGGCTGTTGCGCGTGGCTTCTGAATGTTCAGAGCCGGGGCCTACCATTAGCTGCACAATAAAATACGTAGCCAGCAGCCAGAAAAACATTAGTGGTGCGTCAGGCTGGTACCATGAGGCAATTGCAATAGTAAACAAGGCGCTTAAATTCATTACAACCACAGCCCAAAAGCCGGATTTGGCATTGAATAGTTTCCTGGTAATCAAAAACATGAGCCAGCTTGTACCGGCAAAAAGCAATACGGATGCGAACCTGATGCCGAAATTTGTCAAACCAAAAAGTTTTATGCTTAACGCGCCTAACCAAAAAAACAAGGGTGGCTGATCAAAATAACTCATGTTTAATTGAAGGGCACCCCTAAAATAATAGGATTCGCCATTACCCAAACCTGTATAGGCTGCAATAAAGCAGCGCAGCACAAAAGTGACGAAAATGAGTACGATGGTAAAGGATGCGGCGTTTTTTTCGGTGAGTTTTTTCATCAGGACAAATACCTTATTTGCAGGAGGACAAATCTCTAAAAAAAATCACGAATTACGGTAGGTTTTTATTTCGAAGTCGATTGTCCCATAAAAATCACCCAAATGCTCGGGACGCCGTTAAAAACGATTCACCGCAATTACCATAAATCAAAGTTCATAAAAGGGAATTTTGTAGCGTTGACTTGTCCTAAAAAAAGTTGACTGATTTTTAATAAATAAAGATAGTACATTATTGTTGTTTGTTTG
>NZ_CAIWNH010000509.1 GCF_903913935.1 uncultured Mucilaginibacter sp. | reverse complement strand
TTTTATGAGGAAATTCACCCTTCTTGTTTTTCTTACTTTCGTGATGTGTTTGGCCGGATATGGACAGGGGGCAAAACAGCTGATCGATTCGGCGCTGCATTATAAAACGCTCAATTATGGCAAGGTGATCTTCTTTGCCGAGCCTGCTTATAAAAAGGCCCGCGCGGAAAAGAACGAAAAGCTTGCCGGGCAAAGCGCCTATTTACTGGGTATGGCTAATTATTTGGGAGGCAATTTTGATGAGTCGCTGCGCTGGTATTTCACAGCGGAGCGCGCTTATGAGGCCGCAAAGGATACGAGCGGAATATCCGAACTGTATTCGGATATGTGCATCTTCTACATCAAAATAAAAAAATTCGGCCAGGCTGATGAAGTTATCAAAAAGGCCATTGACTACGCAGTATCTACAAAAAACCTAAAGCAACATGCTACCGCCTTAAATAATAAGGGACTGATGTTTTATGATGAAGGAAAAACAGATAGCGCGATTAATGCTTTTAACGCCAGCTTTATTTTATACAAAAAAGTGAACGATAAGGTAGGGATGTCCTATTGCCTGGATTATTTATCGTCGGCGCAGTCCGACAAAGGCAATTATTCAAAGGCTTTACAATTGATGGATTCGGCGCGGGACCTGCGTGCAGGCATAGGCGATAAAACCGGGGAAGCAATGGCAATAGAAAATTTAGGCGAGATCTATTTAAAAGAAAATAAATTAACGGATGCCGCTAAATATTTTGCAGACGCGATTGACAGGGCACACCAGTTAAATTTTTTAGACCTTGAATTATTTGCCTACAGTATGCTGGCCAAAACTTACCAGCAACAAGGGGATTACCAGGCAGCTTTAGCCGCGAAAAATAAATTCGTGGAACTAAATAAAAAATTCCAGGATGAAAAGCGGGTTAAAACCATTGAAGAGCTGGAAGCCAAATACGAGACCGAAAAAAAGCAGGAACAGATCAAACTGCTTAACAAGCAAAACACCATTCAGCAGTTAGAGATCGGCAAGCGCAATGCTACGATAACCGTTATTGTTGCAGCCTTCGTTTTGACCATGGTGCTGGCCTACCTGTTTTATTCGCGTTACCGCATCAAACATGCGGCGCAACTGCAGGCAGAAGTGATGCATCAGCAAACACTTGCTTCAAAGGGCATTATTGAAGCCGAGGAACGTGAGCGCAAACGGATAGCTGCAGAACTGCACGACGGTGTGGGCCAGTTGTTTACCGCGGTAAAAATGAACATGGAGATATTGGTAGAACGTTTTTTGGTTAAAAAACCTGATGCAGCACTCCTTGCCGAAAAAACGCTGGCTATGGTGGATGAAAGCTGTGCTGAGGTGCGTTCCATCGCCCACCAGATGATGCCAAACGCCCTGATCAAAAGCGGGCTGGTTTCGGCGCTACGTGATTTTATCAATAAGATCCCGACTGAAAAATTGAAAATATCCCTGGAGACCCAAGGCATTGATAAGCCGCTTGATAGTATTACTGAAACCGTTTTATACCGGGTGGTCCAGGAGTCAGTAAATAATGTCATCAAACACGCGGCAGCCACGTCGCTGGATATTCTTTTACTTCGCGACCAACAGGAGATCACCGTATCCATCGAAGACAACGGCAAAGGTTTTAACAGCAGTGATCCGGGTAGGTTTACCGGTATCGGCCTTAAAAATATTATCAGCCGCGTTGAATATCTTAAAGGGACGGTGGATATATCGTCGGCACCGGGCAAAGGAACATTGGTAGCTTTTTTTATTCCGCTTATATAATGACAAAAGAAAAAGACCCTAAACGCATTTTTATAGTGGATGACCACCAGATGGTGATCGACGGCATTAACCTGATGCTGGAGGGCCGGCCAGAATTTATAGTGGCAGGTGAATGTACGCAGCCCACCGAAGCAATTGAATTGCTGAAAACTATTTCGGTAGATATTCTGATAACCGATGTGGGCATGCCCGGCATGAGCGGTGTTGAATTAAGCCGCATCGTAAAAAGCCGTTTCCCTGAGATCAAAATACTGGCTCTTTCCATGTTTGGCGAGAGCCAGGTAATTGCCGAAATGATAGATGCCGGCATCTCGGGCTATATCCTTAAAAACTCCGGGAAAAAGGAACTGATAGAAGCGTTGACTAAAATTGCCGGGGGCCAGAACTATTTCGGCCAGGAGATCACTCTGCAGTTGATGAAATCGTTTAAACGCAACCAGGAGGAATTAAAACTTACCGACAGGGAGATCGAGATCATCCGCATGATTGAGAAAGATATGACCACCAAAGACATTGCTGAAACCCTTTTTATTAGCGAACGCACGGTTGAAACCCATCGCAAAAACATCCTTCACAAAACCAATACGCAAACAGTTGTCGGCCTGCTCAAATACGCCTACGAGCGCAAGATCATTTGATCGTTTTTTGACCGTCCATTTTTACTGTAATGGTACGTAGTTAAATATGCCGATTGCTCGGTATTTACATATCATGATTTATTAACGTGCTTTGTTAAGCAGCTTGTAGCTAAACACTTGCTGCTTAAACAACTAAATCATGAGCAATTCAACCAAACCACCATTCAACAAAATCGTACTATGCCTTTTTATAGGACTCACCGTTTTTGCGTGTAAAAAAACAATTCAAAAACCTGTTGTACCGGTAACTGGCGCCGCTTCAACATTTAAAGTTGACGGCACAGCAGTAAAGATCGATTCAGCGTCCGCAATGCTGTATACCAATGCAAGCGGCCGGCAAATGGATATTTATGCCTACAAAGGTGGCCAGGAAGTGCTGGAATTTCATTTCGACCCCAAAACAGGCAATAAAACAGCCGGTACCGCGCTGGGTTCGGGCGCATTTTTAACCTACATGGCTTCGCCCGTTTTAAGCTATGATTCCCAATCAGGCGCACTGAATGTAACAGTATGTGATACCATCGCGAAAAAGGTGGAAGCAGATTTCAACTTTGTAGCAAAGCAATACCCCTACACCGACCCTGCATCAAAAACCATTACCGAAGGACATATCTCCATCACCAAAATCAACAAGCAATAATCATGAAAATTAAAAAATTCTTACCGGGCATGGTCGCCCTGGCAATGCTTTGTGCAACGCAAGCCTATGCACAATTACCTGTCCTGGAAAAAAGCTACGACATCTCACGTAAAGCTAAAAATGGTTTTTTGGGTGGGATAGAAGTGGACCAGGCAAAAGGCACTTTTGATATGATATACGTTTTACGGTCAAGCGACCGGAAAATAAAACGCGAGATCTACACCTTTGATAAGGAACTTAACCTGATCAATACGGTAAAAGACGAAGAGGAAGTTGAAAAAATGAGGCACAAATACAAGTGGTTTAATTTTAAGGGGGATACCAGGGTAACCCATAGCTTAACTGCTTCGGCTAACCTCACTCAAAAACTGGTGTTCCGCAAAAAGGAGATCACCTGGAAATACCTATGGCTTACCGGCAGCTACAGTAAATCTGTTAAACAGCTGGAAAAAGTTAAGCCTGTATCAGACAATAGCGAGCAATATATTTTCCGTGGCGGATCATACGAAGTAA
>NZ_CAIWNH010000508.1 GCF_903913935.1 uncultured Mucilaginibacter sp. | reverse complement strand
TTCTGTTAAACGGACGGCAAAGTTACTAAATTTTTTCTTAATATTCTCATACAATAATTGTTGCGTAAATTGTTCACTTTCAAAGTGCCCGATGTCTGCAATCATCAACTTTCCTTCCGCGTCAAAAAACTCATGGTATTTGTAATCGGCGGTAATAAATATATCGGCCCCGGCGTCTATGGCATACTTTAGCAGGAAGCCTCCGGCGCCGCCGCACACGGCTACTTTTTTAATGTGCTTGCCCGTAAATGCCGTATGCCTGATGACGTGCGTATGCATCTTTTCTTTGATATGATACAAAAATGCCTCTTCGTCCATCGGCAACTCCAATTCGCCGATCATCCCCGAGCCTACCGCCTGACTTTGGTTGGTCATTGGATACAGGTCGTAGGCCACTTCTTCGTAGGGGTGCGATAGTACCAGCGCCATTAATATTTTGCTTTCGGCTATGGCAGGGTAAATGGTTTCTACCCGGATCTCTTCCTCCCGGTGGCGCTTGCCCGTTTCGCCAACAAAAGGGGTGGCGTTTTCATTCGGCTTAAACGTCCCGGTACCGTTCGCATTAAAACTCACCTCGCTGTAATTGCCGATATACCCTGCGCCGGCTTCAAACAAGGCATCCCTTACAGCATCCGCATGGCTGTGCGGCACATAAGTAACCAGTTTTTTTAGCAGGTTATGTTTGGGAACCAGGATGCGGGTGTTTTGCAGGCCAAGCGTTTCGCAGATCTTCGCGTTTACGCCCGGCAATACATTATCCAGGTTGGTATGGATGGCATAAAGGGCGATGTTATTACGGATAGCTTTTTCTACCACCCGCTCCACATAGGATTTACCGTTAAACTTTTTTAGACCGCGAAAAACGATCGGGTGGTGCGAGATGATCACCTGGCAATTGTGGATGATGGCTTCATCAACCACCGCTTCCGTGCAATCCAACGAGATGAGCGCCTGGGACACTTCCTGGTCGGGCCGGCCGACGATGAGACCGGCATTATCATAATCTTCCTGGTAAGCCAGCGGCGCTATGCTTTCGAGGTAGTTGGTGAGTTGGGATAATTTCATGATGGGATTTCACTGATGTTAGAATGATTACACCGATAAACCAACTTGTTCAGTTGGGATACGCGAATGGTTTCAAATTTACGTGAATTTCATTTAAAGCTTCCGATGTTTTTATATAGAAACGCTTTCAATTCCCAAAAGGTCTGTGGAAATAAAAAAAGGCTATCATCCCCTGCGTCCAAATTTTACACATCAGGGCCCTTGCCACCTGGCTCGGGTGCCTCACCATGACTCCAATACACAATATGCCATTTCCCGCTCCCGAAAATGACAATTCTGTTTTGCCGTTCGTTCTGTTTTGGGTATGGGTGTGTCGTACTGATTAGGGTTGTCACAAGGAGATCCGGATCATGAATATAGAAAGAATAAAACAGCAAATCATATTCGAATATTTGTCAGGCGATATAAGCCTGCGTAAATTGGCCTTCAAATATGATTATGATCATAA
>NZ_CAIWNH010000507.1 GCF_903913935.1 uncultured Mucilaginibacter sp. | reverse complement strand
GTATTTGCATTTTTACCCCCCCCCCAAACAACATCCTGATTACCCTTTAAAATGGCTTTTAAATACAATCGGGGGCATTTTTACTAAATTCCATTTAAATAACCTACATGAACCTTACTAAACATGGTAACGGCCTTGTTTAAATCCCCTACATTCAAATCATCAAGCGGGTGTTTAAGCTTCGAGATAAAGAAGTTATTTACCCGCTCCATGTCCACACGGCGGGTGCCGGGGATATGCCATTTCATTTCGTGCGCAAGGCTTAATATTTTGCGTTTGCTTTTATCGCTCTGGCTGGGCGGTTGCCCTGTCATATCTTCAAGGTATTTAAACAGCGCCATTGTTTCCGGGTAATCCATTAATGATAAACTACCCGTGCGGCCTTCGGTAAAGCTTTCAACTATTACTATCTTATTCTCCTCATTTACCCGCGCTTTAGCCAGCAGCGTGCGCGCCTTTTTAATTTGATCTTTAGTCATGGTTTTAGCTTTCCTTACTCCAATCAGTTTTATAATATTCCTTCTTTAAATAGTTCTCCGGGTTCGCCTTTGCCACGCCGGTACGTGTCAGATAATAATTGTACGGCCCTATGGATTTAAGCGTAGCCAGCTTCTTTACATCGCTCATTTTGTTGTAGAAAGGTTCGCACCTATGCGGGTGTATTTTCTTATCATATTCCCGCCAAAAGTTTTCAAAACTTAAATCTTCACTTACCTTTTTTACAGTAAAATATTGCGTTTCGTTCAACTTTTGCAAATCAGCCTCTTCACGGGGCATTTTTCGCAGTAAACCTACCAGCTGCGTTTCGTTTAATTCAGCGTCTAATACGCTGTAAAACAGCAGAAATCCGGCATTGTCATAGTTAAACTGAACGCCTCCTTTGTAGTGGATTGAGGTTAAAATATACTTCGTCATTTTGCAGATACCCCCCCTTCTTCGGCTACATTTTCAGCATCAAACAATGTTTTCTTAGGGCGGTTATCCCGCTCAATAAAAAACTTCGGTTCGCGCCTTCGCGCCATTTCATCCCATATTACATAAGGCTCTGTGCCGCCAAACCTGTTCTTTTCAGGATGGGCTATATAGTTTTTAACCAATATGCGGCAGCCGCCGTCATAGCCAATCTTTAACGCTGTTTTACCGTCAGGATACTTCCCGTTTTTGTGCGATATAAAAATGAAGCCCTTTTTAGGGTAGTCGTTTTTTAATGCAAAATATTCCTGCACAGTAATATCAATATACTGGGCGCTATCAATTACAAACAGATCAGCGCTTCCCCGCTTGCCTATCTTAGTACGCAAATCTTCTAAATAGGTAGTATTCGGTTTTTTACAGTAATGTGGGTCGGTTACTGAAAAGCGGCTGCCTACATCCAGCATCCCGTTACGGCGCAAAGCCATCTGCATATCAAGGCCATGTCCCTGTTCATAACTTATCCAATCCACGTCAGTTCCAGCCTTGCAAAAGCTTTTCGTCATGCGCATAACTAATTCCGTTTTGCCTTCGCCGCTGTCGCCGAAAACTAAAATATGGATGTTATTTGGGATGTTTCCGAGTAACGGTTTAAATTCGGCGTCATACGCTAACAGGTCGTATATTTTTTGCAAAATTTGAAACGTGCCTAAAGTTCCTGTACTTCTTTTAGTATTCTTTGTACTCATTAAATTTGTTATAAAACCTGTTTAAGTAAATTTTAACCAATCGTTTTCTTTAACTATTGTTGTTTTAAATGGATACTTTATCTGCGGGTTATTCTGTATGTCTTCAATGAGCGCTTTCCCCGAAGTAAATATCACATGCATGGTTTCGCCAATACTGATCTGCATATCCAAACGCTATGTGACTATCTCTTTT
>NZ_CAIWNH010000506.1 GCF_903913935.1 uncultured Mucilaginibacter sp. | reverse complement strand
GGACCTTAACAAATAAATTCAGTGCGGTGGATCACTGATGAAATGCTGATTCTTCGACATTTACTTTTTTTTATTGTTTTCATGCTACACCTCCTGCACCTGCTACACTAATATCTTTTTTTATCAACGTGTAGCAGGTGAAGATGGTGTAGGTTTTATATGATTGTTTTTTTACCGGCAAATACTACCCATCCCGTGTTTTTGCGGTGCGTATCAAACCCTGCCTTTCTCAGGCGGTCGGTAAACATTGGGCGCGAACAAGGCCGGAAGCCAGCATCCATGCAGTATTGTTTATACTCAATCTGCATTTGACTTAATGACGTTTCTTCCTGGTTATTGGCTTCATAACCCAATTCAACAATAAATAATTGCACAGAATCTGAACTCAGACGGTAGCTTTTCAGCATGTCATCAACAGCGTCAGATTGCGTAAACTTTTTATTTAACAGCAAACGCTTCAGCCCTTCCAACATCCAGTTAAATACCCCCGCCAACTCGTTTTGAATGATCTTTGTTGGTAATTCAGGATCCCTGTCTTGCTCTGGTATTGTTATACCAAAATGAATTATCAAAAAGCGCCGGTAAAAGGCTTCATTGTGTTCTACATCTTTTGGCAGTTCATTGGTATTAAATATGAACTTTGCATAATCTTCCAATGTAAATGGCTCACAGCGTGGCAGTCTTGCTTCAATCTGCTCCCCACTAACCAGTTGCTTAAAAATAGTCACGTTCATGTTCGGCGATATTTCTGATGCATAGTTAAGCAGCTTCCCCCCCAGCATTGCCCTGTGGTAACCTTTGTCGTCGGCAAGCGATTGTAGGGAGTAGTTGCTTACGTTTTGGGGTCCGAGCAATGCATTAAGGATTTCAAAAAACACCGACTTCCCATTGGCACCGCTGCCATACAGGATTAAGGTTTTTTCAAGCTTTAACGTTTTTTGCTTAACAAATATATACCCCACATACTCCGCCAAAATCATTTGCAGTTTTGGATCCGGTAAAACGGTATTAAGGTAATCGGAAAATATGGGTGCAGTCGCGGTGTCATCAAAAGCAAACGGTAGCTGATAGGTAATAAAGTCCCCCCTATCAAAGGCCCTGATGCTTTGATCTGCGGGGGTAATGGCAAAAGTTCCGTTCTGCAGGTTAATCAAAACTTCATTTCCTTGTTTTTGAGGCTTAGGCAAATACGCAGAGCTCATAAATTGCTTTACTAATTCTGTTTTGAAACCGTGGTACCGTGCATCATATAAGTTGATACCCAGTTTTTCTGCAGCCGATCCCAAAAAGGAATTAAGCTCTTGCCTGCTCAAATGGTGCCAATATTCGCCATTATATAGATAAACCTGATTTTCATTAACACATAAAGCCCAATCCTTTTTTTTCGCTGTTATTAAAAGTTGTTCGTTCGTTATAATCAATTGGTGATTCCTTTTTAGTGGTTCATCAGGCTTTAACCCGGCGACTGCTTTAAAATCAATAACCTGTAGTTCGTTGATCAAAGCGTGTAATACCTGGTGGTGTAATAGTGTTGGTTTAATTAAAACCATGGGCGGCGGCAGCAGGGCCATAACATTCGTGCTGTTTAAATTGGTTAACATAAGTGTTTGTTTTGGTGATTTGTTTTAACCCCAGTGGCTTCATTGCCACTGGGGAGGTTTGAAAATTATCTGTTAGTCGTGAATTTTTCAGGGTGATAAAACATCCGGGCTTTCATAGCTTCGCACAAAAGGAAATGGAAAAAGGCAAGCCCTGTTGTTGTTATGCTATAATCAATCGGGGAATCTGATTGTCCCCCTTCACGCGGCTCGCAGTGATGCATTGGTAATACAAACTCCTCCTGAACTAATAACCAGCCTGGCTGCCCCTTTTCATATAAGAGTTCGCCCTTTATCATCTCAGTTACAGGAAGCCAATAATATGTCTGCTCAAAATACCGGATTGATTTGCTAAATGAAACTTCGCGTCGATTGGGCATCCCATTGAAGTGAAATTTATTTTCAACATTATCGGCCGCATACAATGCCGCTTCCAAATCAATATTCATAAATATTTTTTTTCTTCGACTACCAACTTTTCTGGTCCGTATCACTGGTTGACGGACAATAGGCCCTACTTTTCTACTGGCCATTTTTATAGCCATTGGCGAACCTGTAGCGGGGCTGTAATCTGATTCATAATTTAAATTGCGGGTTGTTAAAATTGCGGCTGTTCCTCCGCCTGCTGGGTTGAAATTGGTTGGTTTTGACATGTTTTTGTTATAATATTGATTTTATATGATTTACGCATTGATCAGAGAAATAAGGCTTGCAAGATGTTTTCAAAAATTTCCCGTACGGACTTATGATTTGTTGAATTTCAAAATCGCAATAACCGTTGGCTAAATATGGGTCCAGTGGCCTATTAAATCCATTGAGCACAGAGTTGTATTTCAAAAATCTACTAAGATTAATTGCTCCGAAACCTTTGATATTAAGTATAGCAGCAACCTCAGCGAGGTCGTAATAGTTGTCTGATTGTGGTGTAGTAGGATTTGAACCGAAGTCGAACTCAAGTTGTGAACTTTTCATGCGGCCCTCCTGATTTTGTTAGATCGTTGACCGATGTAAGTATTAGCCGCTTCGCTAATCTCCTGATTGGTTCTTTTGCGGCCAGACTGGATCCATTGGTTCAAATCTTCGGTGGAGTAATAAACGCTTTTTGAAACTTTACAGAAGTGGTTCACTCGCCTGCTGTTTAAAGTATACAGCGTGCTCTTGGCAAGGCTGAGGCGCACTGCGGCCTGGTCAAGGTTTAAAAGCTGATTTGTTTCAGCCGGTGCAAAACCGGAACGGTTTTGATTCCCAAAAAATGTTTGTAATTCATCTCTGAATAATTGTCTTATTTCAGGGATTGATAGTTGGGTAAAAATTAAATTATTCATTTGTATCAACGTTATTTTGATACAAATATGGCGTAGTACTTTAGGATTGGGGTACCCCTTTGGGGGAGCCTCTATTTATAACTAATTGTATATTAGATCGG
>NZ_CAIWNH010000505.1 GCF_903913935.1 uncultured Mucilaginibacter sp. | reverse complement strand
TGTTTATGCGGGTAATATTTAAATTGTTTTTGTTTTTATTTATAAATCGTTTAAATACGAATAGTTTGTGGGCTTAATGATTGCTATTTTAACAAGCTCATAATTTCTTATTACTTTTACAAGCAACCAATCAGGGTTTTAAATGAGCAAACCTTTTAACCGTCCTATTCGTGTTTTAGTAGCCAAAGTTGGCCTTGACGGGCACGACCGTGGTGCGCGCATTATCGCCACTTCGCTGCGCGATGCGGGAATGGAAGTGATCTATACCGGGTTGCGCCAAACTCCTGAGATGGTGGTAAATACTGCCCTGCAGGAAGATGTGGATGCCATCGGGGTGTCTATCCTTTCGGGTGCGCACATGACAGTATTCCCGAAAATTATCAACCTGGTAAAGGAAAAAGGAATGGATGATGTCCTGATTACCGGTGGTGGCATCATCCCGCAGGAAGACATGGCTGAACTAAAAAAACTGGGCATTGGTGAACTTTTTCCGCCGGGTACCCATACAAAAGATATTGTAAAATACATTACGGAATGGGTGCATCAGCACCGTAATTTTTAAGAGGGATTTAAGATGTTATTTCAAAATTTACTTATTGATTATAAGGAGCGCATTCAATACATCATCGTCAATCGTGAAAGCAAATTGAATGCCCTCAATAAAGACACCCTGGATGAATTGCATTCGGCCTTATCGGATGCCTTTAGTAACCCTAAAATTGGCGGAATTATTATTACCGGTGCAGGGCAAAAAGCTTTTGTAGCGGGTGCTGATATTTCTGAATTTAAGGATACAGGTGCCGAAGGTGGTGGCGGGATAGCAAGGCAGGGACAAACACTTGTTTTTGATTTGATAGAGAATGGCAACAAGCCAGTAATTGCGGCTATTAACGGTTTCGCCCTGGGTGGTGGATTGGAACTTGCTATGGCCTGTCATATCCGTGTCGCCTCTGAAAATGCCAAAATGGGCTTGCCCGAAGTGACCTTAGGGTTGATCCCCGGTTATGGGGGCACCCAGCGTTTAACCGCACTGGTTGGAAAAGGGAAAGCGATGGAGATGATCATGACCGCTGATATGATTACTGCCGCTGATGCGCTTCAATACGGCCTTGTAAACCATGTGGTGAGCCAGGAGCAATTATTGGGAAAGGCCGAAGAATTACTAAATAAAATATTATTGCGGGCGCCGCTTGCAATCGCCTCGGCAATAAAAGCCGTAAATGCTGCAGTAAAGGATGGGGTAAATGGGTTTGAAACGGAGATCGAAGAATTTTCAAAATGTTTTACAACCAAAGACCTCCAGGAGGGTATAGCAGCATTTTTAGAAAAACGTAAACCCGCTTTCAAAGGAGAATAATTTTTTTTGATAATTGGCAGCGTCCCTTCTGCCATAGCCGCGCATTTTTGGTTTTTGATACTATTTCTTACACTAATCGGGCATGATTTTCAGCAAAATATAACTTTTGTCTCCTTAAAAACGTAAGAGAGGATTAAATTTATAAATTAGCGGATTAGTATGTTAATTAACATGCAAACGACCTTAATGATAAAACAATAATTGCTGGTATGAAAAGAATTCTCATCATTGATGATGAAGTTAATGTTGCGTTGCTGTTAGCGAAGCTTTTGACACGAAATGGTTTTGATGTAACTACTGCATCAACCGGCACTATTGGTATGGAGTACCTTAAAAACGGCGACTTTAACCTTGTACTGTGCGATTTCAGGCTGGAAGATACAGATGGCCGCGAAATGCTTAAAAACATAAAAACCCAATACCCTAAAACGGGTGTGATTATTATTACCGGCTACTCGGACATAAAGATGGCCGTTGAGCTGATAAAAATGGGCGCTTATGATTATATCACCAAGCCTTTGTATCCAGATGAAATTCTAAATACCATCACTAAAGCGATTGAAACACATTATGCCCTGATTGAGGATAAAGCCGAAAAGAACAACGAGGATAAATCATCAAGGGAAAATAGAAAACAAGCCTTTAATGGCGAATTTGTATTAGGCACCAGCCGTGCTTCCCGCGAACTTTTGCGCCAGATAGAATTAGTGGCCCCAACAAATTACAGCGTGATCATTATGGGCGAAAGTGGTACCGGCAAGGAGTCGGTTGCGAAGAGCATCCATTTAAACAGCCCGCGCTACAACCAGCCATTTATAGCGATGGACTGCGGATCGTTAACCAAAGAGCTGGCACAGAGTGAATTCTTCGGTCACGAAAAAGGCTCCTTTACAGGTGCTTTATATACCAAAATAGGCCATTTTGAAATGGCAAACGGCGGTACTTTGTTTTTGGACGAAGTAGGAAATTTATCCTATGAGATCCAGGCGGCCTTGTTACGAACCGTACAGGAACGGAAAGTTAAAAGAATAGGTAGTACCAAGGAAATTAACCTTGATGTGCGCATCATCATCGCTACCAACGAAAACCTTCAGGAAGGCATACAAAAAGGAAGATTCAGGGAGGACCTTTACCACCGTTTCAATGAGTTTAGTATCTTTATACCGCCCCTGCGCGATCGGGGAAATGATATTATGCTGCTGGCCGACCATTTTTTAAAGCTGGCAAACCACGAGCTGGGACGTAATGTGGTTTCATTCTCTCCGGAAGTTGTAGAATGTTTTATGAACTACCGCTGGCAGGGCAATGTGCGCGAAATGAAAAACGTTGTTCGCAGGGCAACGCTGTTGACTGAAGGGAATGAAATTACCATGAAGGCACTGCCGCTTGAGATTTCGAACTTTAAAATGCCCGTATATGAATATGGCAATCATGTCGAAAGCTTTGAAATAAAAGAGGTGCGCCACGACCTGAAAAACGCGGCCCTCGAAGCTGAATACGAAACGATATTAAAAGTATTAAGGGAAGCTAATTTCAATAAGACCAAAGCGGCTGAGATATTAAATATTGACCGGAAAACCCTTTATAATAAAATGAAGGCTATCAATATTAAATAACATGAAGGGCCAGGCAAAAGATAAAACTAAAGCCAAATCTCCAGGCAAAACCGGCGACGATACTTTGCGCACCTTAAAACATGATATCAATAACCAGCTTTCAAATATACTTTTGGCGCTGGAGCAATTACGTTACGAAATCCCGGAGGCGACTGAAGATTGCACCTTTTATCTTGAATCGATCTCACTCAGCACAAAAAAAATAAGCTCCCTGCTCAAAGAAACGGAATAGTTATTTAAGGAAAACGATATTTCCGCCGATGGATATATCAAAGAAAATGGACAACCTTGTCAATAAAACAATGGTGTCCATCACTTAACCGAATTATTCTCCAGGCATTATCCTCACTTTTAAATAGCTCGGATTTTCTTTTGTAGAATATACCTTATTGGTTGCCTTCTGAAAATCGGAATCCTTTGCTTTCATGATATCTTCAAAACGTTGCGGGTTACGGTCTATCAACGGGAACCAGGTGCTTTGTACCTGCACCATAATGCGGTGCCCTTTTTTAAAGGTGTGCAGCACATCCTGTAATTCAAAGTTTACCGGACTTACCTGTCCGGGCGTAAATGCCACCGGGAATTCAAAGCTTTTACGGAATTTGCCGCGCATCGCCTCGCTGCGCACCATTTGTTCGTAATGCGACATATAAACGCCCTGGCCGGTAAACTTATTGTTTTTAGCCGTGTCAGGATAAACGTCAATTACTTTAACAACCCAATCGGCGTCGGTACCCGTGGTACTTACTTTCAGGTTTGCCCAAATGTTGCCGGCAAGCGTAATATCGTGGTCCAATACATCGGTCTGGTAAGACAACACATCGGGTCGTCTTTCGGCAAAACGCTGATCGGCGGTCATGTATTCGCGTTTCATATCCAGGTCGGTTTCACTGATAAATGGTACTGGTTTGTTAGGATCAGATACGAACTCATCGGAGCCTGAGGATGCTTTTGGCGCATTAAAAGAAAGCTTGCCACCTGGCAACAAGTACAGGTTTTTATCCTCTGCTTCTTTTGGCGGCCAGGTTTTGTAAGTTTTCCATTGATTGACGCCAGTTTCAAAGGTGGATACCTTTGGGATATCTGTATCTGTCCCTTTTAAATAATGACTAAAAAAGGCAAACTCTATCTTCTCCCGGTAAAATGGCCCGGTTTGGCCGCCGAAATCAACATCGCCCAAATGGTCGCCCGCACCCCGCGCCCATCCGCCATGTACCCAGGGACCCATCGCGAAATAGATAGGGGTATTGGGATTGTCTTTTACTAAAGTTTTGTACGTATTGATGGCGCCGTAAAGATCCTCGGCATCGTACCAGCCGCCGGTAACCAGGGTAGCTGTTTTAATATCGTGCAGGTGCGGCAATACGTTGCGGTCTTTCCAGTGTTGGTCGTAATTGGGATGGTCCAGCATTTCGTTCCACAACCTGATTGTATCGTTGTAGTATTGGGGTTTATTGGAGTTTTTTAATGAGCCCATTTTCAAATAGAACTCGTATCCGTCTTCCGTGCCATACTTTAGCTCGCTGCCCGGGCGCTGGGTGGGTTTACCATCCTGCCGGTTAGTAAAAAAAGGATAAAAGCTAAAATTACCAACCAGCATAAAAGCGCCGTTATGGAAGGCGTCATCTCGGTAAAGATCGGACATTGGCGCTTGCGGCGATGCTGCCACCAACGCCGGGTGACGACTCAGTAAGCAGGTGGTAGTAAAAAAGCCGGGATAGGAGATACCCCAGGCGCCTACTTTGCCCGTATTGTTAGGGATGTTTTTTATGAGCCAGTCGATGGTATCGTAGGTATCGGTGCCTTCATCAACATCTTTATTGGTTTTATGCTGCTCCAGTTCGGGCGTCATCTCGCGGAAAATGCCTTCGCTCATCCAGCGGCCGCGCACATCCTGGTAAACAAAAATGTACTTGTCGTGTAAAAACAATGGGGATGGCCCCAGACTGCCTTTGTATTTATCAGCGCCATAGGGTTCAATGCTGTAAGGTGTGCGGTCCATCATAATCGGATATTTTTTGGAGGTGTCTTTTGGCACATAAACCGAAGTGAATAGTTTTATACCGTCGCGCATGGGCACCTGGTATTCGTATTTGGTATAGTTATCTTTTACGTAGGCAGCATCGGCACCACCGGGCTGCGCGAAGGCACTTAATGAGAAAAATGAAAGGGATAATGCCCAAAAGGTAAGTTTCTTCATGAAAAGTCAGTTAAAAAGTTTTTAAAAGTACGGAATAAAACAAAAATGACAACGGGGTTGGGTTATCATAAAATCGTTACGGAAGGGGTCATTGATTCGCAGGTTCAAATAATACCAAACTATTGATGAATTTGTAGTCTTTTATATTGTAGGTGTACAATTCAAGCTCCAAAATCAAGGCTGTGGCAGCTATCAATGCATCGGGCAAGGCAAGGCCATGACTGAGTTTATATTCTTGAAGTAATTGAATAGCAGTTTGAGTAACACCATCACCAATAAGAGCGATACTAAACTTATGAATGTTTTTGTTGATGTTGTTTAAATCGGTTTTATTAGTAGCTCCGACGATCAACTCCATTTTCGTTATTGCAGAAAGTAATATATTGTCGAGTCCAATGAGGTTTTTAAGGATATTTTTGGTGGAAGGATGCCGTTGACTATTGATGTTCAGATAGTCAATCATTACGTCCGTATCGCAAATTATGATTTTCTTTGCCACGCTTCTTTTCTCAACTTAGCAGCATCGATACCGGCCCCGGTAAATACTTCCTGTAATGCAGAGATATCCAGGTTTTTATCTCCCGGAATAATAGTAACGCCATTTGCAGAAGCAGGTTTACTTTTAGTTTCAGACATTTTGAAATCCAAATATTTTGCCAGACTCTTTAAAATTTTCAGAGTTTCTGGCTTTTTATATGTTATAACAACCTCGGGCATAATTTAAACTTTTTATAAAGATAGTTTATTAAACAAAAAAAGGCAAGCAACGCTCACCTTCTTTATGATTTTCAAAATGTAAATCCGAGCCCGACAGCTATCGTGCCGAACTTCCGAAATCAAACCTATTCGTTAATCGCTTTAACGCCGGGCAATTCCTTGCCTTCCATATATTCAAGCAGCGCACCACCACCGGTGGATACGTAGCTCACATTGTCGGTTAATTCGAATTTGGCTACCGCTGCGGCTGAATCACCACCGCCTATCAGGGAGAACGCGCCGTTTTCTGTAGCTTTTACTACGGCCAGGCCAATCGCCTTGGTGCCGGCTTCAAATTTTTCCATTTCAAAAACGCCCATCGGGCCGTTCCATAAAATGGTTTTTGAGCCTTCTACCACTTTGGTAAATTCGACAATAGAATCAGGGCCGATATCCAAACCCATCCATCCGTCTTGTATATCATTATTTTGTGCGATGGCCGTATTCGCATCGTTTGAAAAATTGTCGGCAATTACTGAATCTGTCGGCAATAATAAATTTACGCCTTTGGCTTTTGCTTTTTCGATAAGGCTTAAAGCGAGGTCGAGTTTATCTTCTTCAACCAATGATTTACCGATTTTTCCACCCTGTGCCTTGGCAAAGGTATACGCCATACCGCCACCAATGATCAGGCTGTCAACCTTATCCAGCAAACGCTCAATCAGTTCAATTTTGTCTGAAACTTTTGCACCGCCCATAATAGCAGTGAAAGGCTTAACCGCACTGTTCAATACTTTTTCAGCATTTTTCAGTTCTGCGGCCATCAGGTAGCCAAAGAATTTGGCATTTGGGAAAAACTGGGCAATTACTGCAGTTGAGGCGTGTGCCCGGTGTGCCGTACCGAAGGCATCATTCACATAAATATCGCCCAATTTTGACAGTTTTTCGGCAAAGGCCACATCACCTTTTTCTTCTTCTTTATAAAAACGCAGGTTTTCAAGCAGCAATACTTCGCCGCTTTCAAGGGCTTTTGATTTTTCAACCGCTTCGGTTCCGATGCAATCGTCAGCGAATTCAACCTGCTGGCCCAATAAATCAGACAGATGCGGAACGAGGTGCCTTAGGGAATATTTATCTTCAGGGCCGCCTTTTGGCCGGCCCAGGTGCGACATCAGGATCACCGCCCCGCCGTCTTTTAAAATCTTGTTGATGGTTGGCAGCGCGGCTGTCATCCGGTTATCATCGGTAATATTATAATCTTTATCCAGGGGAACGTTAAAATCAACCCTTATAAGTGCTTTCTTTCCAGCAAAGCTAATTAGATCTATCGTTTTCATAGTATTTAATCCTGTAAGTTTTAAAGCCGCCAAATTCAGCAAAATTTTTCTATATTCTGAATTTAAAAGTTAAAAGTGATGTAAATCATAAGGGCATCACTTTATTTTAACATACATTACATGATGCGGGCCGATGCCAGGCACATCAAATTCAGGCGAGATTACTTCAAATCCAACGTTTAAATAAAACGGCAATGCTTTTTTGCGGGCGTTGCACCAAACATAATTTGCCCGCTGCCCACGCAGATAAACGATGGCAAAGTTTACCAATTGGTTGCCGAATCCGTTGCCTCTGAATTGTTCAAACGTTGCCATACCCCGCAACTGGTAGCCTGTGCCAACAAATTCGCCGTAATTTTGGGGATGAAGCGAAACCACACAAGCCAGTTCATTATTAAAAAAATAGCCTAAATGAAACGCGCCTTCCAACTGATCCGAAGGGAAGCGGCATTCATCATTTTTCAGTTTTCCTTCCCGCAATACCTCGTTTCTGATAGGCAGCAATTCCTCAACTTTTATAAACCTGATCATTTTTACTATTAATTAGCTATTATTTGCCAAATTGAGTAGGTTTTTCCCCATGCCAATTTGTTTTTAATTATTAAACAATAAGAAACTTTTGGCGTAAGCCCTTTTTAACCTATCCGAAAGATGTTTTTTAATGTTTTTGCAATTATCCTAAAAATTTGCATAACAATTGCATCCTATCAAATACCTATAAAAATTATAAACCCGGTTATGAAACTATTTTTTACCTTGATTTTTGCAGCCGTAATACTCGCAGGGTGCAGCAAACAGGGGGAAGTTACCCCTCAAACCAACAAAAATAACAGCACTGGCACTACCCCGCCCGATGCGGGTTCCAGGCTAAGCCACGATGACTCCATTCATATGCCTAAGTTTAATATTAACCAGCAAACGGTAAAAACGAGTGTTTCGGGCAGTAAACTTACATTGGTATTTAATGAGAACGTTGATATTTTCTTCACCTCCGAAGCCTACCAAAGATATCAGCTGTTCACTTACAGGAAGACTTTAAAACTACCTTATTAAACGGTCTTGATTTTACTACCGTTGCCGAAGGAGGCAATTCCACACTTGATTGGGTGGATGATAATTTAAACAATTTGATATTGAAAAAAGTTAGCGATACGGTAATCAATAATGTGAAAATGGTGAAGATAAATGTAAACCGGCCATTTACCTTTTTTAAGTCATACGCTTCAAATAAAGACGCATTAAATGCTCAAACCTTATTTATCGGCAAAACGGACGATACAGTTGTTTTTACCTCGTTTAGTTACTATAATCAACAAAACTATTTGCCCCAGTCGGAGGCGGCAGTGCTGGTGTATACGAAGTAAGTACGGAAAGTCAGTAAAGTCCGAAAGTAGCTTCGCGTATTTTTTTGGGAGCTATCAATCATTTTACGGCGTTCATCTTTCGGTCGTTCCGGACTTTTCCGGCTTTCGGACTACAGCGAAGCTATTCGCTTAACCAAATCAGCGAGGCGGCTTGAGTAGCCCATTTCATTATCGTACCAGCCAACCACTTTTACAAGCCCGCCAACGATGGATGTAAGCTGTGCATCAAAAATGCAACTATGTGTATTGCCCAGGATATCGGTTGATACAATGGGGTCTTCGGTATATTCCAGGATATTTTTCATGGATCCTTCAGCAGCTTGTTTAAAGGCTGCGTTAATTTCTTCGACGGTAGCAGGTTTTTTTAATATACAGGTGAAATCGGTCAGCGATCCGTTTAAAACAGGCACCCTGATGCCGGCCCCGCCTAACTTACCGTCGAGGTGAGGGAAAATAGTAGTAATAGCTTTTGCTGCCCCAGTTGTTGTAGGGATAATGGAGGCCGAAGCGGCCCGTGCCCGGCGCAGGTCCTTATGGGGGGCGTCGTGGAGGTTTTGGTCTCCCGTCATGGAGTGAACGGTGGTAATATACCCGTTTATAATCCCCCAGTTATCGTCCAGGATCTTGACCATTGGCGCCACATTATTGGTAGTACACGAGGCGTTGGAAATGATTGGAGAATACAGGTCGGCGGTTGCATCATTAACACCCAATACTATTGTTTGGATATTTTTATCGGTGCCGGGTGCCGAAATAATAACCTGTTTGGCGCCCGCCTGCAAATGCTGGGATGCCCCCTGTTTTGAAGTAAATTTTCCGGTTGACTCAATTACAAGGTCGATATCCAGTTCTTTCCAGGGCAGATCAGCGGGATTTTTTTCCGAAAATACACTTATCGCCTGGCCATTTACAAAAAGATATTTCTCATCAAATGTTATCGTTCCGTTAAAGCCATGATGAACAGAATCATATTTAAAAAGGTGGGCAAGTGTTTTTGTGTCGGCAAGGTCATTAATAGCAACCACAGTAATTTCTTCCGAGTTGATAATATTCCTTAAAAATATACGGCCTATACGCCCGAAACCGTTTATCGCAATCCTCATCATATCGATTTATAAGGCTGCAAATCTAAGTAAAATAAGGTAGAGGGGTTTGAAAATAACCCCTTAAAGAATAGTATTTACAATACGCTGAATGTTAAAGGCAAGATCAGATTACAAAAATAAATTGCGTAGTGCCAGGTTTTCGCGTTCTTTTGAGCGGATAAAAAAGGTGATACTCCAATTGAAGATCAGGGAAAAGGCGACGATCAAAATGATTAGTGCCGAACTTCCGTAATTGTTGAATAAAAGCACTGTTATTATCGACATAACGTTGATGCCGGATAAAATAAGCGTAGTTTGTAAATGATTGAAGCCCAGTTTCAGCATTCGGTGATGAATATGGTTACGATCGGCGATGAACGGTGACACGCCATTTGAAATGCGTACAATAAAAACGCGGGCGGTGTCAAATATCGGCCCAATTAAAATGGCAAAGGTGATAGCAGGTACAGCAAATATCTCAGGCGACGTTCCGGTTGCCACGTGGTTTACTTCCATAAACTTAATGGCCATTACTGCGGAGATCAACCCGATTAACAATGAACCTGTATCGCCCATGAATATTTTTGCCGGGGTGATATTGAATTTTAAAAATCCGATAATTGCGCCGACCATTGCCAGCGAGACAGCAGCCAGTTCAAACTGACGGATGTATAAAAACAGCGCAGCAAATGCTCCGTTGGCAACGATACCGGTTGTGGCGGCCAAACCATCAATACCATCTATTAAATTGAAAGCGTTAACTATAGCCAGGATTAACAAAATGGAAATGCCCGCACTTAAAAAATACGAAAGGTCATAAATGCCAAAAACGCCATACAGGCTGGTAAGCCTGATATTACCTAAAACTACGAGGATAAAACAAACGATGAGCTGGATAATGAATTTAGTGCTTGAATTCACGCCTGAAAGGTCATCCTTTAACCCCATAGCAAATAAAATAATGCAGGCAGTAAGTAAATAATTGATCGGCAGTGATTTATCAGTCATGCACAGCAAAAGCGAAGTAATGGTAAAGCCAACAAAAATAGCTACACCGCCAAGGCGCGGGATGCCATGATCATGAGTCTTCCTGAAGTGGCCCAGATCGTCATATAAGTGACGGAACCGCGCAACGTGTAAGATAGAAGGAATGGCAAATGCTGTAATGAAGATAGAAATAAGAACTATCAGGATATAATAAACAATAGTATAATTATGTAAAAAATCCATCATTTACGTAAGCAATTAGGGGAGTTTATCAAATCAATAATCAATCGATGCCTGTAAGTAACTAACATTTGACTATTAATTTAAAAGTAAATTATAAACATATTAACATTTTCATTTCCAAT
>NZ_CAIWNH010000504.1 GCF_903913935.1 uncultured Mucilaginibacter sp. | reverse complement strand
GCTGGAACTATTGCGACCTTCTGTCTATGACTCCGGAGGAGTTGCCTGTTTATAGCATAAATAGATCAGCTGATGGCTCCGTAGGTGCCTCCTGTTAGCTATTGGTTTTTAAAAGCGATTTCCCTGCCCATTTGTCCTCTATTGCTTCTATTAAAAAAAGATTAAACTAAATTTACGGCTGTTTATGGTCACTATGCCAACGCCAGGCACAATGAACCATGAACTATGATCCATGAACTATAAAGAAACCGTCCAATACCTATACAGCCAGCTACCATTATTTACGCGTGTTGGTGCGTCTGCTTATAAGGCTAATTTGGATAACACTATTGAACTTTGCCGACGCCTGGATGATCCACAGCATCAATTCAAAAGCGTTCATATCGGTGGCACCAATGGCAAGGGTTCAACCTCTCATATGCTGGCCGCTATTTTGCAGACTGCAGGATATAAAACAGGGTTATACACATCGCCTCACCTGAAAGATTTCAGGGAAAGGATCCGGATCAACGGGCAGATGATCAGCGAGCAGGAGGTCATTGATTTTGTGGCCCAGCATCAGCCGGATTTTGAAGAGATCCGCCCTTCTTTTTTTGAAATGACCGTCGGCCTTGCTTTTGATTATTTTGCCCGCGAAAAAGTTGATATTGCCATCATTGAAGTCGGACTGGGCGGAAGGCTGGATTCCACCAATATTGTCACCCCGCTCCTATCCGTCATCACCAATATCGGCTGGGACCATATGAATATTTTGGGTGATACCCTGCCATTGATCGCGGCCGAAAAAGCAGGGATCATCAAGCCGGATATCCCGGTGATCATTGGTGAATACCAGCCGGAAGTAGCGGAGGTTTTTATCACAAAAGCAAAAAAAGAAAACAGCGGGATTTTGTTTGCTTCGGAGATGATTATTGCTGAGAACCAAGAATCAGGAACCAGGAATCAAGACGAAAAAACAAATGAATACCTGGATGTAACTGTTACTTTCCCTCGTGACTCAAGACTCAAGACTTTAGACTTACGCCTTGATTTAACAGGAAGTTATCAGCTTAAAAATGTTAAAACAGTTTTGTACGCTGTTAAAGAACTTTGCCGGCAGGGTTTTATAATTAGCGACGAACATATTTTTACAGGCTTAAGACAGGTGAAAACTTTAACAGGTTTACACGGCCGCTGGGAAGTTTTAAGCAAAAACCCATTAACCATTTGCGATACCGGGCATAACCCCGAAGGAATAAACGAAGTATTGCAAAATATTGCGGCAGTAAAATATGACCATCTTCATTTTGTAATCGGGGTGTTGAACGATAAAGACCTCAGCAAAATATTGGACAAACTTCCAGCTATTGCAACCTATTACTTTTGCAAACCCGATATACCCCGTGGATTAGATGCCGAAAACTTAAAACTGCAGGCAGAAAGCTTTGGATTGAAGGGTGAGGTTTACCTATCAGTAAATGATGCGCTGCATGCGGCCCAACAAAATGCTGGTAAAAACGACTTGGTTTTTGTAGGGGGCAGCACTTTTGTGGTGGCGGAAGTAGTGTAATCATTCCACCTTCTTCCAAACAACCTCTCCTGTTACCGCACTGCCTGTTGTTGGTGTGGGTACAGTATATTTAAAAACACCTCCTATCAAAGTAAAGGGGCGCTTTTGTTGCGTCCCCTCCCAGTTCGGGAAAGAGGCATGCAAAATATTAAAGGTAATGGTATGCGTGGTTCCATCAATCGTATAAGTGCCAAAATGAGTGTTGCAGCCTATTACCGCGGCCCTGTTCTCCTCATCGGTACCTTTACTTTTATCACCTGCTGCAAATTTCGGCCGGCTGTCGCTCATTATTTGTAAGGTATAATTTCCTCTATCGTCAAACACAAGCAGGCCATGCGGATTATCGCCGTAGAGATGCACCCTGCTGCCATCGGCTAATATATTATCAACAAGTACCAATGTGTATGTTCCGGCGATACTACTGCCGCCAGTTTTATTGGTTTCACTACTTTGCGCGATAGCCACACATCCCCAGAAAAGGAAAAAAAGAAGGATCAAAGTTTTTTTCATGCATCAAAAGTAGCTGCTGATATATACATTTGTCAAGTAGGCACAAAAAAGTAACCTGCATACTAAAAAGTTACCCATCTGTTAATCAGGCGAATTATTTTTATACGATGAGTAAAATAACGAAAAGGCCATCAGCCAAATGCGGAATTGATTACGCTTTCCAGCGCATCGGTGGCAAATACAAAGGGCGTGTGCTGTGGCGTTTGCGCGGCGGTGTTTTGCGATACGGAGAGCTGCGGAAAACAGTAACCGGCATTACTGCAAAAATGCTAACCCAGGTTTTGCGTGAGCTGGAAGACGATGGCCTCATCAGCCGGAAAGTTTATGTAGAAGTGCCGCCAAAGGTTGAATATACTTTAACCGATTCGCGTAAGGAGTTGTTGCCTTTTTTATCACTGTTACGGGACTGGGCCAAAGAGCAGATGCTGATTAATGCTGTCGAATCGATGTCGTAAATATCACCTTTTTCACAAAGTATTTGCCCTCTTATCTGTATAAAATTCTATTTTTACATGCCGTCAAAACCGGCAGATTCCCTATTTATGACATACCTTCCATCAACTGAGAGATACAAAAACATGCAATACCGCCGCTGCGGAAAAAGCGGACTGAAACTGCCTGCGGTTTCGTTGGGTTTATGGCACAATTTCGGCGGTGTGGATGCTGCCGAAAATTTCCGCAAGATCCTGCATACCGCTTTTGATAGCGGTATCACCCATTTCGACCTGGCCAACAACTACGGACCGCCACCGGGTTCGGCCGAAACGAATTTCGGGCAGATCTTACATGAGGATTTTAGTGCATACCGGGATGAGATGATCATATCCAGCAAGGCCGGCTATACGATGTGGGATGGCCCCTACGGGGATTGGGGTTCCAAAAAATATTTAGTATCCAGCCTTGACCAAAGTTTGAAAAGGATGCGGCTGGAATATGTTGATATATTTTACCATCACCGCCCCGATCCGGAAACCCCGCTGGAAGAGACCATGGGCGCCCTTGATCTGATCGTACGGCAGGGAAAGGCCCTTTATGCGGGAATTTCCAATTACCCTGCGGATAAAGCTGGCGAAGCTATTTCGATATTAAAAAAACTAGGTACGCCCTGTTTGATCCATCAACCAAAATATTCAATGTTTGAGCGCTGGGTAGAAGGTGGTTTACTTGATGTGCTGGAAAAAGATGGCGTAGGGTGCATCCCTTTTTCGCCATTGGCACAGGGCCTCCTTACAAATAAATACCTGCATGGTATTCCTCAGGATTCAAGAGTTGCCAAATCGGGTGTATTTTTACAAAAAAGTCATGTAACGGATGAACGCATCAGCCAGATCTCAAAGTTAAACGGGATTGCTGTAAAACGCGGGCAAACGCTAGCCCAAATGTCATTGGCCTGGATATTGAAAGATAAGCGTATAACTTCGGTGCTGATAGGCGCCAGCAAACCCGAACAAATCACCGATTCGTTGAAATGTTTGGATAATATTGAGTTTACGATTGAAGAATTGACACAAATTGAAAGCATTTTGAAATAACGGGTGTCACTCTGAGGTGAGCCTGCCCTGAGTTTATCGAAGGGAAGGGCGCGCGTAAAGGCCTTTGCCCGCATGCTTCGAGCGCCTCAGCATGACCCCCACCAATATAATGATGAAAACAATCAACTGGGGAATAATAGGCTGCGGCAACGTAACCGAAAAAAAAAGCGGACCCGCGTTTAATAAAATTGCCGGCAGTACACTTGCCGCAGTAATGCGCCGTGATGCCGAAAAAGCGGCCGACTATGCCCTGCGGCACGGTGTACTCAACTGGTACAGCGATGCCAATGACCTGATGAACCAGGAAGGTTTGAATGCCATTTACATTGCGACGCCACCGGCATCGCATATGGATTACGCTATAACTGCTTTGAAAAAGGGATTTAACGTTTATGTAGAAAAGCCGGTAACACGCAATGCAACCGAAGCCCGGCAAATTGCCGAAGCGGTAAAACAACATCCAAACCAAAAGCTTACCGTTGCGCATTACCGCCGCGCAGTGCCCATGTTTTTGAAAGTAAAACAATTACTTGACAGCGAATTGATAGGCAAAGTGCGCACCGTACAGATCAGGATGTGGCAAAGCCGTAAACCGGCGCTGGTTGCTGACGTTGCCGATAACTGGCGGGTGCAGCCGGAATTATCCGGCGGTGGTTACTTTCATGACCTTGCCCCCCACCAGTTGGATTTGATGCTTTATTATTTTGGCGAACCTGACCGTTACCACGGCTTTTCGTTAAACCAATCAAATGCTACACCGGCTGACGACCACGTTTGCGGAGAGATATTATTTAAAAATAAAGTTGTGGTAAATGGTTCCTGGTGTTTTAATGTTGCTGACAGCCAAACAACGGATACGTGCGAAATGATCGGCACTAAAGGGAAAATAACGTTCCCGTTTTTTGGTAATTACATCAGCTGGAAAACCGATGATGATGAACAAACTTTACACTTTACGCATCCTGAACACATTCAGCAACCCATGATTGAAAAAATAGTTGCTTTTTTTAAAGATGAGGGGCCAAATCCCTGCTCTATTGATGAAGCCGTAACATTGATGGATATTTTGGATGCTTTTACGAGTAAACATGATAGTTAGACACACAAAATACAGCGACCCTACGGTTTTTTAATAAAAAAGCGATTTTACCCGATTATTCTTATCTTCAAACTATTAAATCAATCTGGTGTTCACTGATCATTATATTTAAACCCCTTAATTTTTATGCCGTCGAAAAAAGCAGAACATCCTTTTTACGAAAAACTTTCTTTGGTACTTATCGGCCTTATCGCCCTTGGTTACCTGGTCATCCTTGCCAAAGAAATTCTCGACCCTTTAATTTTCGGCTTTCTGTTTGCCATTTTGTTATTGCCTATAGCCACCTTTTTTGAAAAACGGCTACGGTTTTCGCGGACTTTGTCTTCCCTGTTTTCTATTATCGCACTTTTGGTTTTCATTGGATGTATACTTTACGTAGTAGGTTCGCAAATAGGGAGCCTTGCCAGTGACTGGCCGATGTTAAGGAGCCAGGTAGGCCAATCCGTAAAAGATCTTTCTGAATGGGTGCAACAGGCTTTCCATATCAACGCATCCAAACAAATGGTATATGTTGAGGATACCACAAAAAAGATTATGGCGTCAGGCGGCGAAGTGGTAGGCCAAACTTTTGACGCGGTATCGTCTCTCATGCTATTTTATGTTTTTATCCTGATTTTCACTTTTTTAATTTTGTTATACCGCTCCCTGCTTATCCGCTTTATTGTATGGGTTTTCAGCGATGACCATACTGAAGTGGTGCATGATATTGTTGGAAATATCCAGAGCATTTTAAGGCAATATATCCTTGGATTATTGCTTGAGATGTTTGTAGTGGCTTGCCTCGCCTGCACGTTTTTCTTTTTTATCGGTATTAAATATGCCGTATTGCTTGGCATTATTGTAGCGCTTTTCAACGTTATCCCATACCTGGGCATTTTTACAGCTTTGCTGCTCAGTTCGATAATAACATTTGCCACGGGCAGTGTAAGGGACGCTGCATTGGTAGCGGGAAGTGTACTGCTTATACACGTAGTGGATTCAAATTTTTTATTGCCAACCATTGTCGGATCAAAGGTAAAACTGAATGCACTGGTTACCTTCCTGGGGATTATTATAGGCGAAATGATCTGGGGTTTATCCGGTATGTTCCTCTCCATACCCATGCTGGCCATCACTAAGATCATCTTCGACAGGGTTGACAGCCTGAAACCATGGGGCTATTTATTAGGCAGCGGGCAGGAAGAAAGCAAATCGGCCACTAAAAAAATGAATGCTGTTACAGAAGATAAAACCTGATTTTTCAGGTGAAAGGCGAAAGGTTAAAGGCAAAAGGTACAAAATATTGCAATTTTCGACCAGATGCCACCATATCATAAAAACCTTTTACCTTTTACCTTTCGCCATTAGCCTTTAACCTAAAACTCACCCAACAATCTGCATCACCTTAATTGAAATGGCGATGACATAGGCCAGCAGCACGACGGTATTCACTACCAGCAGCCAGTTCATTTCGGGTTCATTAAATTTTTTGAGGCCGCAGGTGATTAGCAGAAAAAGGAAAGAAATGATGATAATTGCAGGGAATACCAGTTGCCAGGAATAATGAAAGGTTAAATAAATATGCTGCAATTTAGCTTGGTCGCCCTGGAATAACGGTACCATGGCCGCAACCAACAGGATGACAAATACCCTGAGAACAATTTTTGTTACAACTTTACTGACTTTCATTCCAGCGCCAAAATAAAACAAAATTGTTTAATTGTCGCTCAAAACATCCATACAATCCTTACTTAACTGTTTAAGCCGGTTATTTAACGAATAGAGGCCGGGGGTGTTATGGCTCTTTGTATAAAGGTCTTTAATGATATTGAGGGTGTCATCACTTGGGTCGCAGGCCTGGGCCTTTTCCAGGTGCGGCAAAGCCATTTGTACCGCCTTTACATATGCTGCAAACAAACTATCCTTTGCCGCCTTATCATTTGCATCGTTCATTCTTGCTTCAATCTTCTTTGCTTTATCCAAATATAAATAACCCAGCGCCCGGTGCGCCACGTAATAATCGGGCACTGCTGCCGCTACCTTAACATAAAAAACGATTGCCTTATCCGGCTGGCTATCATCTTCGTACATTTTACCTGCCCCGAAATAAAAATTGATCCTTGTTTTTTCCGGCAGTTTGTCAGCATAAGGAATAATGGCCTCTCCCAGCTCCAAAACCTTATCCCGTTCGCCCTGAAACCGCGCCAAATTAAAATCAAGGTATTTGCTGTAAACAGAGTCAGCAGAAAGTACTTGCGCATGCGCAAGCAGTCCGGCAAAGCAAAGAAATACGAATATTAAATACCTTTTTAGCATTTTTTTAGTTGCAACCAATTTTTATAAGCAAAAACCAGACAACGCCCGCATGGCCGGTATCCCATTTCAATTGCTTCTGTTTCCGAGCTAAAGAAAATCCGGTTCTCTGGCTTCATCCTTTTACCGGATGAGCAATTCAAGATACCATATATTTTTAGATTGGCGTTTCCGGCAAAGGTTAATTCCTTTTTATCAAGTAGTATTTTTAAATTCCTGCTGCGTTTAAACGCCATATCGCCTAAAGAAGTATGCCTGATCATGCCGCATCATGAAAAATAATACCCAGGGTATGACGGGTGCCAGCCGTAAGTTCACTTACGCCATGTTTCATATTTACCCGGTAGTAGCCTTTGCTCCCTTTTACCGGCCTGAAATTGGCAGTAAACAGCAGCATATCACCCTTCTGCGGTTTTAGCACGATCGCCTTTGATTGAGCCCTTGGCCTTTGCTCAACCAGTACAAATTCGCCGCCTTCGTAATCTTCTCCCGGCTCATTTAAAAACAGAACCAGTTGCATCGGGAAATACATATCGCCATAAAGGTCCTGGTGCAAGGCATTATAACCACCCTTGCTGTACCGCAATATGAGCGGCGTAGGCCTTAGCTGACCGTTGACATGGCAGTGTTCCAATAATCCAGGCAAGTTGCCGGGGAATTGCTTGTCTATATTTAAAACCCGCATCCAGTTATTGGCAATTGGGGCCAGTTTGGGATAAACACTATCCCGTAACTGTTGTACGATGCCGGGCAGTGGATATTGGTAATATTTGTATTCCCCTAAGCCATAACCATGATGCTCCATAATAATCGTTTTTCGGTACAAGTTATCATCGCTATATTGATCAACAAGTTCATCACACTCCGCACCCGTTAAAATATTGGCTGCCGAGGCGAAGCCTTTTTCATTCATTCCTTCTACTAGACGGCTCCAATCCAAACTGTCAATTCTTTCTTTTAAATCCATATTTACTATTCAAAAAATAAATAATCACCCTAATCAACTCAACCTACCAAACTCAACTGCGCCGCTTCCCAGCCAATAATGGCCGATTTGCGGGTAGCACCCCAATGATATTGCCCAAACTCGCCGGTTGATTTGATAACCCTGTGGCAGGGGATCAAAAACGCCACCGGGTTATCTCCTACCGCGCTGCCAACTGCCCTGCTTGCTGTCGGCTGTTTAATGGCTTTTGCTACGGATGCATAGGTAGTTAAACCACCAACCGGGATATTCAATAAAGCTTCCCAAACTTTCAACTGAAAATTGGTGCCTTTTAAATGCAGTTTGATATTGGATAAATGCGACCAGTCATTTTTAAAAATGAACAATGCATCCTGCTGGGCGGCGTCAACCATTTGGCTGTAGCCGGCATTAGGGAATTGTGCCTGCAATTGATTAAAAGCCCCGTCCCTGTCATCTGCAAATGCCATATAGCAAATACCTTTAGGGGTTGAGGCAACGATGATATTGCCAAACGGACTTTCGGCAAAGCTGTAATTGATGTGCAGCGATTTGCCGCCGTTTTTATATTCAGCGGGGGTCATGCCCTCCATATTGATGAACAGGTCATGCAGGCGGCCGGTACCGGACAGGCCCGTTTCAAAAGCAGTATCAAATAAGGTGGCCTGGTCGTTTTTTAAGATGCCTTTGGCATAATCCAGGCTTAAATACTGAAGGAATTTTTTGGGGCTGATACCGGCCCAGTCGGTAAACAAACGCTGAAAATGGAAAGGGCTTAGGTTTACCTTTTCCGCAACTTCATCCAGGTTGGGTTGCTCTTTAAAATTTTGTTTGATATAATTTATCGCTTCCGCTACGCGCCCGTAATTGATGATTTCCTGTGTGCTCATGATCTGATTATTTAACAGCACAAATGTACTTGTGCGCAATACGGGATAAAACCCGGTTCTTGCTTTGTTTATTGTCTGAACTAAGATTTTTAGTTAGTAATTTATTTTTAACGAAACTCAAGATGGCTTCGCCGTTCGTAAGATTTTTAGGATTATAAGATTGGTATAGGGGAATTATACCAGCCTTTATCAACTAACAAACCCATCCGAAATAGCCATACTTCTCTCTACCCCAGCTTCTACTGCCTGCAATAAATCCTTGCTTTTTTCAAGGTTGATTAGTATCGCCTCAGTAATTCCGCCGGGAGTGGCCATTTTATGCACATAATCGTCCGCTTCCTTGTCTGATGAAAATTCAGGGACGACGCCTTTTGCCCATACGTAAATGTGCCGGATAATAGCATAAGCGGGTTTAATATCGATTGGAGTAATTTCAACGTCTATCCCCAGCTTTTTAGCCAGGACAAGCGCCGCAGGCAAACAAAACCCCACGGTAAAATAATGCATTTCCTGCTCTTCGTTTAAAATCGTTGGCTCAAATCCGCTTGCTGTAATGATCCGGTTCACTGTTTCATTAAACGGGTAAATAGCAGCCATGGCTTTGTTTTGGCGGATGGTATCCGGCCCGCTGGTCATGATCCGGCATACGTTTTCACCAAAAACCTCCTCCAGGCTGGTTAAGGGGACACCCGCCATCCCCGATACAAATAAGGTATCCGCGCCGATTGTTGTTATTTTAAAATCAATAAAGCTTTGGGGACGGATGAATATAAATACAATATCCGCAGCCGTACATAGTTCTTCAACCGGTACTACGCTATCGGTCAGCCCCAGATCGGCAATTATCCTTTCAGTATTAGCGTTTCCCTTGTAAGCAATCAGCAGATTATCTGGCGACAAAAAGGACTTAAAAAAAACCTGCACCATCGTCAGCCCCAGGTGACCAGCCCCGATAATGCCGATCTTTAAATCAGAAAGCTGTTTTTTTCCCAAGGGCATAAATTATCAACCTAAATAAACATTAAAAAATGCGCTGTACTATCCGTAATAGCAGATATAGGCGACATCACTTTCGCACAATACGTCGAATTTGGTATCCGCCGGGATATGCAATACCTCGTCAACCCCGGTTTTAACCCAATCTTTTCCGGGTAACCTGGTGCCGAAAACGCCTGATATGATCTTAATCGTTTCTTTTGCGGTTGCGCCGAACTGGTAAGTGCCCGCCTGCATTACGCCAACGGTGGCATAGCCTTTTTCAGTTTCTAAACCCAGGCTTTGCACGTTGCCTTCAAAATAGGTATTGTGTTTGATCATCGTTTTAATTTTTTGTAAATATAGTTTCCCGGAAACGGATATGGATACCCGATTTAAAATTAAGCCGGTTTCCGCATCTTTACGATGCCCAAAACCTCGCCATCAGGTAATGGGGCATCGATCCTTTTAATAGCCTCATACCCCATTACGGTATAGAGCGGCACACCCGGTAAAGTTGCGCCCAATTCAAAACTGGCAAAGCCATTTTCTTTTGCAGCGGCTTCGCAAACGTTGATGATCAGCGTGCCTATCCCCTGCCGGGCATGATCCGGGTGCACAAAAAATGCGCGGATGCGGGATGCGTCTGTTTTTGGATCAAGTAAAGGGTCTTCTATTTCTTTATGCTGGTCGCCGCCGTACAGGGTATTGCGCTTGCTCCATCCGCCGCAGCCCACTATCGTTCCGTCCAATTCAGCGATAAAGTAGGTACCGTCGGTAACCAACTGCGTATCCACCCCAAAAACATATTTGATGGCGCTTTCTATCTGGCCGGGGATATAATAAGCGGTGCTTAAGCCACGGACAGATAGTGCGATCATTTCATTTAGCGCAGGGATATCAGCAAAGGTAGCGGGGCGCGTGGTAAATGGCATATAACGGTTTACAATCATTTTAACTGGAAATTTGTAGCGTTGACTTGTCCTAAAAAAAGTTGACTGATTTTTAATAAATAAAGATAGTACATTATTGTTGTTTGTTTGTCCTGTTAAGATGTGGGTAACGCGCAGCGTTATCCACATCTTAACAGGTTT